>NZ_JBJMBF010000004.1:0-283998 GCF_046640325.1 Loktanella agnita
CCTTTTCTCAGACGAAGAGTGCTACAACTACTTCAAGGCCGCAGGATATGAGGGCCATTGAGTGCAACATGCTCTAAAGACGTTGCAGGTTGTCGGCCCCGAACCCTATACTTCCAGCCATTCTTTGCGAATGTCGTTGCGGCCTTTCAGCTCTGCCGGGGTGCCTTCGAACACGACGCGGCCGTGTCCCATCACATAAACCCGGTCTGAAATATCCATCGCGATGTCCAGTTTTTGTTCCACCAGCAGGGTGGATATACCACGTTTGGCGATTTCTTTCAGCACCGCAGCCACCTTTTGAACCATCTGCGGGGCCAGCCCTTCGGTGGGTTCGTCAATCATGATCAGGTCGGGGTCGCCCATCAGCGTCCGGCAGATGGTCAGCATCTGCTTTTCACCGCCTGACAGCACGCTGGCTTCTGTATCGGCGCGATTGCCAAGGTTTTCGAACATGTCGAACATCGTTTCGAGTGACCAGCGGCCGTGTCCGTCCTTTTGCCCCGGTTTCAGGCCAAGGATCAGGTTCTGGCGTGTTGTCAGACCCGGAAAGATATCGCGGTTTTCCGGCACGTAACCCAGACCTAGCCGGGCGATGTCATAGGCCTTTTTCCCAGCGATCTGCTGTCCGCGAAACGTCACGGAGCCTTGCGGTGGAACCTCGCCGATAATCGCTTTGCAGGTGGTTGAGCGGCCCACGCCATTGCGGCCCAGTAACGCGACAATCTCGCCTTCCTGAATATTCAGGTTCACCCCTTGCAGCACATGTGACTTGCCATAATAGGCATGCAGATCCTGCACATCGAGCATCAGTGACCCCCTGCCATTGCGGTGCCCAGATAGGCCTCTTGCACTTTTGGGTTCGCGCGGACCTCTTCCGGGGTGCCGGTCGCGACGATCTGCCCGTAAACAAGAACAGAGATGCGGTCGGCCAGATTGAAGACCACACGCATGTCATGTTCCACTACGATCAGCGTTTTGCCTTCGGTCACTTTGCGGATCAGCTCGACGATGTAATCAGTTTCTGTATTGCTCATCCCCGCGGTGGGTTCATCGAGCAGGATCACGTTTGCCCCACCCGCGATGGTCAGGCCGATTTCCAGCGCTCGCTGTTCGGCGTATGACAGAAAACCCGCCGCCATCTCGCGCCGTTTGGTCAGGTTGATCTGGGCAATGATCGCATCTGCGGCCTCTGTCAGGGCCGGGGCGCGGTCCATCAGGTTCCAGAACGAATAGCGGTAGCCCATCGACCAAAGCAGGGCGCAGCGCACGTTTTCGAACACGCTGAGCCGGTGAAAGACGTTGCTGATCTGGAAAGACCGGCTCAGCCCCATGCGCGTGACCTCGTAAGGGGCCAGCCCGTTCAAGTCTTTACCATGTAGCGCGACATGGCCCGCGCTTGGGGCCATGCGCCGGGTGATCAGATTGAAAAGCGTGGATTTGCCTGCGCCGTTTGGCCCTATGATCGCATGACGCTCGCCTGCTTTGATCGCCAGATCCACGCCACGAATGATCTGCGCCTTGCCATAGCTTTTGTGCAGGTCGCTGAGCTGCAATGCGGCTGTCATGCGCCATCCCCCTGTACTGTGTTGGCGTCATGCCACGCATCTTTCAGCGCGGGTGCCAGCGCACGCAGCGCAAGGATTCCTGCGAGCGTTGCCACGGTCACGATGACCCACGGCAGGATGGCGTGGCTGTCGAAACGGACCCCGAATAACCCCATTTCGCTCTGACCCGGCATCGCATGTCGGGTGTGGAACAGCAGTTCCAGCAGTGCCGCGCAGCCAAGGATCGTGACAAGGAAAGGCACCAAGCCCAGCAAATAGGGCCGGAGCAACAGGTGAAGCCGTCGCATCCGTCGCACAGGTTCATGCATCATCAAGAGACCCGCGAGACCGCCGGGGAAATACATTACAGTCAGCACAAAAAGCAGCCCGATATAGAGCGTTCCAAGATCAGTATAGCGGCTGAGCACAGTGTTCAGCAGGGTAAAGACGATAGCCCCGATGATTGGTCCGCAAAAATAGCCGACCCCCCCCAGGAACGTGATCAAAAGAATCCGGCCCGATTGGACAAGTGTCAGGCTTTCGGTGGTCATGATTTCGTAGTTGATCGCGAACAACCCACCCGCAATGCCAGCAAAGAAGCCTGAAAAGATGAAGGAATAAAACCGCACCCAGCGGGCGGAATAGCCCAGAAACTCGGCCCGTTCGGGATTGTCGCGCACCGCATTGGCCATGCGCCCGACCGGGGTGCGGGTGTAGAGATACATCAAAAGGGCTGAGATCAGCAGCCAAGTGGCGATCAGGTAGTAAACTTCTGTCTGGGTGAAAAATTCGACGCCGAACACGGGCAACCCGTAGGTTCGGTCAGCGGATACGCCTGCCTCCCCACCAAAGAAGGCCACAAAGATCAGCGAGCAGGCCGCGATCAGCTCTCCAACCCCGAGCGAGATCATAGCAAAGACGGTTCCGGCGTGCCGGGTTGAAAAGCTCCCGATCACGCAGGCCAGCAGAAAACCGGCGATCCCCCCGAACAGTGGTAAAAGCGGCAAGGGGATAGGCAGCCCCATGATTTCGACGTAGCGCATCATATGAACGGCTGCGACACCGCCCAGCCCCATGAAGACAGCGTGCCCAAAAGACAGCATCCCGCCTTGGCCCAGCAACATATTGTAGGCCAATGCAAAGATGATCGTGATTGCCATCTGGTTCATTACTGTGATCGACGATTTCGCGTCGAAGACGAAGGGCAGGATCAGTAGCACGAATGCGGCGATGATCCAGGGCAGGGCCGCCCGCAGGCTGATACCGAAGCGGTGGGTTGCAGTTGCACTTTGCATTGTTTCAGTCATAGGCCCCGCTTTCGAAACAGCCCGTCAGGCCGGAAAATTAGCACCAGCACCATGAGCAGATACGGCAGGATCGGGCCGACCTGCGACAGGGTCAGCGACCAGAAATCGCGCCACGGGCTTGTGGCCATCTCGGCCGGTGGGTTGATCCCGACCGCCAGCAGCAGGTCAGCGAAATGCACGTTATAGGCGGCGGCAAATGTGGTGATCCATCCGATCAGCAGCGATGAAAACAGCGCGCCCCAGAGCGAGCCAAGCCCGCCGATCACAATGGTCACGAAAACAATCGAGCCGAGGACAAAGGCCATGCCGGGGAAGGTGCCCAGCACAGGCCCGGCGATCACGCCTGCGACCCCCGCCAGTGCCGATCCGACCCCGAATACGCACATGAAGACCAGCGGTACATTGTGGCCCAAAGCCTCCACCGTACGCGGATAGCTAAGTGCGGCCTGGATCACCATGCCAACCCGCGTGCGTGTCAGCACAATAAGCAACCCGGCGAAGATACCGATGGAGATGAAGATCATGAAGACCTTATATGCCGGCACTGCATTGCCCGAGATCGCGAAAAGCGGAAAGTTCAGTGCCTGCGGAACGAAATAGGCGACCTGGCTTTTGCCCCAGAAAAACTGCACCGCCTCTTCGATCAAGAGCGCGAGGCCGAAGGTAAAGATCAGCTCTGCCACATGCCCATATTGGTGCACCCGTCGCAGCCCGTAGCGTTCGACGACTGCGCCCATGGTGCCAACTAGCAGTGGCGCGATCAGTAGCCCGATCCAAAAGCCCATATACTGGCTGATCTGATATCCAAAATAGGCGCCCAGCATATAAAAACTTGCATGGGCAAAGTTCAGCACACCCATCATCGAAAAGATCAGCGTCAGACCGGCCGACAGCATGAAAAGCAACAGGCCAGTGACAAGCCCGTCAATGATATTGACCAGAAACAGATCCATCGGAATCCTCCAGAAATGCAGACCCGACGCGCGTTTGCGTCAGGTATGCGCCTGCCTGGGGATGACAGGCAGGCGCAAAGTCGCGAGAGGGATCAGGGACGATCCATTTCGCACGTCGTGGGGGTATCCATACCTGCAGCAGAGACAGTGTTTTCTGCGATCAGCCCAAAAGGTGATCCATCGAATGTATTTGTCACGCCCTCATCCGTATGCGCCAGAATATGCACGTCCTGAATCAGCTGATGATTGTCGGCCCGCATGTAAAGCGTTCCGCCAAAGGGGCCATCCATTTCCATGCCTTCCAACGCGGTGGCGACAGCCTGCACATCTGTGGCGGTTCCGGCTTCATCAATCGCGGCGGCTAGCATGCGGATCACGTTCGATGTACGCACCAGCAGGAAGTTTTCGCCCGGATAGGCGGCGTGGAACCCGTCAATATAGGCGGCACCTTCTTCGGTCGGGGGCGGGTTGGTCAAACCTTCGGAAATCACGAAAAGCGACCCTTTGCCGGATTCGCCAAAGCCTGCGGTGATCCCGCTTCCGGAGGCGTAATAGGTATAGATCGGACCGGTGAAGCCGTTTGCGATCAGGGCTGTCCCCAGCCCGAACATATCGGCACCCCAGTTTCCGGTGATCACGAAATCCGCGCCGGATGACACAATCTTGCGGGCGTAAGGTGTGAAATCCTTGACCTGTCCGATGGGGTGGAATTCGTCGCCAGCAATAGTGATGTCAGGGCGCTTTTCCGCCAAAAGCTGATTGGCCGTGGCCGAGACGGCCTTGCCAAAGCTGTAATCCTGATTGATCAGATAGGCGGATGTCAGATCGGGGCTTTCGGCAATCACATCGGTCAGGGCCGACATTTTCAGATCGGAATTGGCGTCAAAGCTGAAATGCCAAAAACTGCACAGGCTGCTGGTCAGTGCGGGATCAACGGCGGCATAATTCAGGAACAGCACCTGATCGTCCGGATTGCGCCGGTTATGCTTGTTGATCGCATCAAGCAACGCAGAGGCGACACCTGACGATTGCCCCTGAATGATAAAGCGCACCCCGTCATCAATGGCCGTTTGCAGGTGGATCAGGCTTTCGGTGGCGCTGATCTTGTTGTCCAACGGGACGATTTCGAATGTGTCGCCGTCCAACACGCCACCGGCGTCGTTAACGATGGCCTCTGCCGCGTATTGGAACAGATGCAGCGCGTTTTCTCCGGTGGCTGCGAAAGGACCCGACAGCGGGTCGATAAAGGCGATCTTAATAGTGTCGGCAAAGGATGCGGTCGTGTTCAGCATCAATGCGGCAATGGCGCCAATAGCTGCGCCTGTCTTCTTTTTCATGTTTATTCCTCCCATGAAAACAAAGGCTACCGTGCCTCCTCTTGCTTGGCGGCCCTTATCTGATGTCAGTTTTACACACGCAATTTACATGTCAATGGTTCAAGTTCTGCATTGCGAAATCTTATTTCAAAATTAGCCTGTATCGGCTGGCCGTCACTTTTCCTCCAATGCTTTCAGGCCATGTTGTGCAAAAAGTGGAACCTTCTCGCCGATCCGCATCGCCCATTCCGGGTTAGAGGCGTTGCCGGACAGTGCCCGCTTGCGCACCCCTTGGATGATCGCCCCCATGCGGAAAAAGCAAAAGGACAGATAAAATCCGAAATTGTCGATGCCGGGCAGGCCGCGCCGGGCGCAGTAGTTTGCGATGAAATCGGCATCTGTCGGCAGGCCCTGTGCGGCGCGATCCACGCCCGCCAACCCGCGCCCTTCGGCCCCCGGCGGCATCTGCCACTGCATGATCACCCCGGCCAGATCGGCATAGGGGTGGCCGATAGTTGATAGCTCCCAATCGAGCACGGCCCTGCATTCCGTGCCGTTCTGCGCAAAGATCATATTGTCGATCCGGTAGTCGCCATGCACCAGTGTACGCTGCCCGTCATCCGCCGGGATACTGTCATGCAGCAGGTCAATCAGCCGATCCATCTCTGCCAGTGTGCCGGTTTCGGACGCGCGGTATTGTTTTGTCCAGCGTCCGATCTGGCGTTCGAAATAATTGCCCGGCGGGCCGTAATCGGACAGGCCACGCGCGTTGATGTCGATATCATGCAGGGCGGCCAGCACGCGGTTCATCTCGTCCATGAGCGCACCGCGCGCATCCGGTGTCAGATCGGGCAGGGTGGGGCGGTTGAAATTGCGCCCCGGCACATGGTCCATGATATAGAACATTGACCCAATGATGCTGTCGTCTTCACACAGCAGATGCATCCGGGCGACCGGTACATCGCTGCCCGTCAGCGCCTTTTGTACCCGGTATTCCCGGTCGACCGCATGAGCAGATTTCAGCAGCTGCCCGGGTGGTTTGCGCCGCAGCACATAGTTCTTTTCCGGCGTGCAAAGCAGGAAGGTCGGGTTGGATTGGCCCTGTTCGAATTTGGTGACCGTAAGCGGCCCGGCAAAGCCCGGCAGGTGATCGGCCAGATAGGCCGAGACGGTCGGGATATCGAGTGTCTGGGTATCGCTGGTCATGCTGCCCTAACTATAGCTGATCAACGGGGCGCCGTCTGCTGTGGCGAAATGCGGCGCGCTGTTGAATTCATGTAAATAAAAACCCCGCGCGGAATAGACGAACCGGGTCAGGGCTGTGTTTTTGATTTGCAGGTTCAGCGTCATCATCGTCTCTACCTGTCCGCCCAGCGTGGTGGCGACCATTTGCCCGATCACCCCGCCGGAACTGACGACAAGGACACGCTTGGCATCGCCGCTGATGGCAAAGCTGCGGGCGTCTTCGACCCGCGCGGCAAAGCTGGCCCATGTTTCGGCGGTACCTGCGATCTCATCCCGCATCCATGCGTGCACAGTGTCGCGCAGCCGCCGGAAATGTGCTTTGCGATCATCGCGGGGGTCTTGAAAGCTGTCAGCCTGTCCCTGTGCGCGCAACAGATCCTGAAAATCATATTCATTCAGTCCCGGATGCTGTTCCGGCGCCAAGGCGAACCCCATCGCCTTGGCGGTGTCGATCTGTCGGTCGAGCGTGCCGGTGATGATCCGGTCGGGCTGCCAGCCTGTCGCGCGCAGGCTTTCACCTGCAAGCACCGATTGACGATGGCCCAAATCCGACAGCGCATCGTAGTTTTCAGCGCCGAAAGAGGCCTGACCGTGCCGGACGATCAGCAGTTCAGGCACGCGGTATTCCGTTGAGCCGGATTATTTGCATCAGAAAACCTCCACCAGTCCTGCGGCCCCCATGCCGCCGCCTACACACATCGTGACGACTGCGTATTTCACCCCCCGGCGCTTGCCTTCGATCAGGGCGTGGCCGACCATCCGCGCCCCTGACATACCATAGGGGTGCCCGATCGAGATAGCCCCGCCATTAACGTTCAGGATCTCATCAGGGATGCCTAGCGTGTCGCGGCTGTAAAGCACCTGCGCGGCGAAGGCTTCGTTCAACTCCCACAGTCCGATGTCGTCCATGTGTAGCCCATGCGCTTTGAGCAGCTTGGGGACTGCAAAGACCGGGCCAATCCCCATTTCTTCGGGCGCGCAGCCTGCGGCGGTCACACCGACGATTCGGCCCATCGCCTGCGCACCGGATTTCTCGGCGAATTTCTCTTCCATCAGCACCGCACAAGACGCCCCGTCGGACAGCTGGCTGGCATTGCCCGCAGTGATGTGCTTGCCTTCTTTGATGTCGATGCCGTCCTTGAAGACAGGGTCGAGCGCTGCAAGGCTTTCGCGCGTGGTCGCTGGGCGGTTGCCTTCGTCTTTGGTGAGCGTGATCTCTTCGTCCGACCATGCGCCGGTGTCCCGGTTCTGAACCTTTTTGACAGTGGTCATTGGCACGATTTCTGCGTCGCAGCGGCCTGCCTGCTGCGCGGCATGGGTGCGCGCCTGTGACTGGGCGGCATAGGCATCCTGATCTTCCCGCGAGACACCATAGCGTGCACCCACCGTTTCGGCAGTTTCCAGCATCGACATATAGGTTTCTGGCCTGTGCTGCACCAGCCACGGGTCGGTCCCGCTGCGGTATTCCTTGGTCTGCACCATGGAAATACTTTCCGCGCCACCCGCGATCACCACGTCCATTCCGTCTACTGCGATCTGTTTCGATGCGATGCCGATAGCCATCAGGCCCGAGGCGCATTGCCGGTCCACTGACATTCCCGCGACACTGACCGGCAGACCAGCCCGCAGTGCAGCGCGACGGGCGAGGTTATTGGCCTGTGTTCCCTGCTGCAACGACGCGCCAAGGATGCAATCCTCGATCAGGGCGGGGTCAAGCTTGGCCCGCGCCACTGCATGCGTGATGGCATGGGCGGCCAATGCGGTGGGTGTCGTGTTGTTGAACGCCCCGCGATAGGCTTTGCCGATGGGCGTGCGCGCGGACGAGACGATGATGGCATTGCGCATTGAAAAATCCTTTGCCTGTCTTTGGGATGAGAGGCGCGCCAAACAGGCGCGGATGCCGCAAATGTCGCATGAGACCCTCCCCGATCTTGGCGTGATGCTGGTCCGAGTGTTGGCGCGTTCCGCTTTGCAGAATTACATTTCGCAATTTTCTTGACAACCCGTCACCTGTTGGATGTGCTACGCTCTTGTGAGGCTGAAGGAGGAACACCATGAAAGCCATGCTAAGCAACGCGCCCGGCGGACCGGGAACGCTTGAATTGACAGAGCTGCCAATGCCTGACCCGCAAGACGGCGAGCTGCTGATCAAGGTGCATGCGGCTGGTGTGAACTTCCCCGATACGCTGATCATTCGCGATCTTTATCAATTCAAACCACGGCGTCCTTTTGCGCCGGGGGGCGAGGTCTGCGGCGAGGTTGCTGCGCTGGGCGATGGTGTGCAGGGCTTCGCCCTCGGTGACCGTGTGCTTGCGGTGACCGGCCATGGTGGTTTTGCCACGCACATGGTTTTGAACGCGACCGATGTCGTAAAAGTGCCTGATGGCATGCCGTCGGAAGAGGCCGCTTGTTTCATCTTTACCTATGGCACCTCCCTGCATGCGCTCAAAGATCGCGCGCATTTGAAACCGGGTGAGGTGCTGTTGATACTCGGCGCGGCCGGTGGCGTCGGGGCAGCGGCCATCGAACTGGCCAAGGCTGGCGGGGCGACAGTGATCGCTGCCGTGTCGTCGCAGGATAAGGCGGATTTCTGTACCGCCGTCGGGGCCGACCATACAGTCATCTATCCGCAAGTGATGGGCCGCGACGCGCAGCGCGCCTTTTCGCAACAGGTCAAGGAGTTGACCGGCGGGGCAGGGGCGGACGTCATCTATGATGCGGCCGGCGGCGATTATGCCGAACCCGCCTTGCGTGCCATCGGCTGGCAGGGCCGGTATCTGGTCGTGGGATTCCCCGCGGGTATTCCAAAGCTGCCGATGAACCTGCCACTGCTGAAGGGCAGCCAGATTATTGGTGTGTTCTGGGGCGCTGCGGTCAAAAGGGACCCTAAGGGTATGCAGAGAATATGGAGGCGCTGTTTCGTTTGTACGCAGAGGGCAAGATCGCCCCGCGTATCCACGCGAGCTTTCCGCTGGAGCAGGCGGCAAAGGCATTGCAAATGATGGCGGATCGCAAGGTGCTGGGCAAAGTTGTCATCAAGGTCGCGGAATGAACATCACTGCGGCGTTGGAGGCGGGCAAACGGCAAATCGGTGAAGAGGTGGGCGTGTCGGACTGGCTACAGGTCACGCAGTCGCGGATTGATATCTTTGCCGCCGCGACGCTGGACATGCAGTGGATCCACACAGAGCCAGAACGGGCGGCCGAGACAGCGTTTGGCGGCACCATCGCGCACGGGTTTCTGACGCTATCGCTAGCCGGGCATTTTGCGCAAAGCTGCTTGCCGCAAGATGATGGTGCTGTGATGGGGATCAATTACGGGTTCGACAAGATACGGTTTTTGACGCCAGTTCGGGAAGGGGCCTGGCTGCGTGGCCGCTTCACATTGCTGGCGGTCGCGCAGCGCAATCCGCAAGAGCTTTTGCGGACACATCAGCTGATTATCGACATCAAGGATGTGGAAACGCCAGCGCTGGTGGGCACATGGCTGGGCCTTACGGTCTTTGATGCTGATTAATGTGCCAGCCCCAGCAATGCTTTCAGCGCGTTGACCTTTGTGATCAGCTTCGGCCCGACCTGTTCGCTCAAACGGGTGGCATCCATTTCGCTCTTCATCGCGCCGCAAAGAAAGGCAAAGGGCAGCCCGGTCTGATCCGGGACAAAAGGCACGGCGCAGGCGTTCACATCTTCATTCCAGCTGCCGATTGAATCCACGCAGCCCCGTGTCAGCAGCGCTTGCCGATCTGCGTTGGTCTGGGGGCTGTCATCAGGTCCCTGCGGGGCAAGCGCCATGATGGCCCGTCCCGCCGCGCTGCGGTCAAGCGGTAGGCGGTGCCCTTCTTGCAACCAGATCGCCGCGCGCCCGACGGGCCGCCAGACGCGGGCAAGCATCACCGCATCCCCGTCCTGCACGCCAACAGCCACCAGTGCGGACACATCGTCAGCCAGTGCCTGCATCAGCGGATCGGCCAGTGACAGGAAGGAAAAGCTTTCGCGGGCTGTGTAGCCCAGCGCAATGGCGGCTGGGCCAAGGCGGAACGCCTCGGATGGTTGCAGTTGTACCAGAAACCCGTGTTTGGCCAATGTATAGGTCAGCCGCGAGACGGTGGAAGAATGCAGCCCCGTGCGCCGCGCGATTTCACGATTCCCCAGTGACGGATCTTTCTGGCTGAACGCCCGCAGCACTTGCAGCCCTTTCGCTAATGTTGCCGCATAACGCCTGTCTGTCTCGTCAACCACATGATTTCCTTTGCAAAAAGCACAGACCAGCCACGCCGTTCGTCATCGGGGTGCCGCCAATCTTTAGCAATACTGCTTTGCATAGTAAAGCAATGAACTGCATGTTGACGCACTCGCCCGCAAGTGTATTGTCGCCGGTAAGAGGAGTTCAGTAGCAGATGAAGCAGAGAGTGCATGATCTGATCGGGGCAAATGCGCCCGACAGTCTGGCCGTCGTTGATCACGACGGCGCGCGCTACACATATGGCCAGTTGGAACAAATCGCGGTGCAAATGGCGCAAATGCTGCGCGCACATGGGGTGCGCGGGGGTGATCGCGTTGTACTGCTGTCTGAAAACGGGATGACATATGCCGCCGCTATTCTGGCGATCAGCAAGATTGATGCTTGGATCGTACCGCTGAATGCCCGCGTGCCTGTCAATGATATAGAGGCCCTGCTGGATCATTCCGGCGCGCGTTGTATGATTTGCACGGTGGGCGCCTCGGCCGCCGCCGCAGCGCACGCGGCCTATTACGATGCGGTGACATTGGGCCAACTGCCTTGTGGGGATATTGTCGTCACGCCAGTGCGGGAGGTGGCAGTTGAACCGGTTGAGGCCGGTGCGGGGCAGGTGGCGGCCTTGTTCTATACCTCTGGCACCACAGGCAAACCCAAGGGTGTGATGCTGACCCATGCGAATCTGACCTACGCGGCCACTGCGGCAAGCGGTGTGCGCGGGACGGATGCGAACGATCAGGTCCTCGGCGTATTGCCGGGGACGCATGTTTATGGGTTCGGGGGCATTTTGTTGCCGGTCTGGAATGCAGGTGCGTCGATCCGGTTTTTGCCCGCCTTCGTGCCTGAACAGGTGCTTGAAGCACTGCAACAAGAGGTGACGCTGTTTCCCGCCGTGCCGCAAATGTACGCCGCGCTGCTGAAGGTTTTGCGCGACAAGGGCGTTGATCAGGTGAAAACGGATTTGAAGATCATTTCATCCGGGGGCTCACCGCTTGACCCCGGTTGGAAGGCCGAGATTGAACGGATTTTTGGTGTGCATCTGCATAATGGCTATGGTCTGACCGAAGCATCGCCTAGTGTTGCGGTCACACGGGTCAAAGATCCGCGCAAGGATACATCGGTGGGCCGCGTCATGGACGGGCAAGAACTGCTGATCCATGATCCGGGCACGGATGGCACCGGCGAGATTTGGGTACGCGGCCCGAATGTGATGAAAGGGTATTACAAGGACCCGCAGGCCACCGCCGCGACGATCACGCCCGATGGGTTCCTGAAAACCGGCGATCTGGGTCGGCTGGACGCGGATGGGTCGTTGCATATCATCGGGCGCTGCAAGGAATTGATCCTGCATTCCGGATTTAATGTCTACCCGGCAGAGGTCGAAAGTGTCCTGAATGCCCATGATGCGGTGGTGCAGTCAGCTGTTGTGGGGCGTGCGCGTGATGGGAACGAAGATGTACTTGCGTTCCTGGTGGCGCAGGACAGGGTCAGTCCGGCAGAACTGCGCGCCTGGATGCAAGAACACATGGTCTCTTACAAGGTGCCGCTTCATTTCATCATCGTCGATGCGTTGCCGCAGGCCGCTACTGGCAAGGTGCTGAAATCCGAACTGCTGCCACGTTTTGCCAGGGAATTGAAACTGATGGATGCCAAGAATGCTTGATGCTTATGTTTACGACGGGCTGCGCAGCCCCTTTGGCCGTCACGGCGGCGCGCTGGCGGGGATACGCCCCGATGATCTGGCCGCGCAGGTGATCGCCAAGCTGGTGGCGCGCAACGGTGTCGCGTCCGAAACGATTGAGGATGTAATCCTTGGCTGTGTCTGCCAGTCCGGCGAGGATAGCCGCAATGTGGCGCGCTTTGCCGGTCTTTTGGCCGGGCTGCCGCTGGAAACCGCAGGGCAAACGGTGAACCGGCTTTGTGGGTCGTCCATGGCCGCCGCCCTTGATGCCGCCCGCTCCGTGACCGTGGGTGAGGGCGCGCTTTATGTGGCGGGCGGGGTGGAAAGTATGACCCGTGCACCGTTCGTCATCCCCAAAAGCGCCAACGCATGGGACCGCAGCAGCGCGATCTATGACACGTCGATCGGCACGCGCTTTGCCAATCCGAAAATGGCAGAGCTCTACGGCGATTTCGCGATGCCTGAAACTGCCGACAATCTGGCTGCCGATTACGAGATTACGCGCGACGCATCGGATGTTTTCGCCCATGGCTCGCAAGCGCGGTTCGCTGCCGCACAGGCGCGGGGATTTTTCGCGGATGAGATCACCGGGATCGACATCCCCGGTCGGCGCGGTGCGGTCACTGTCGTCGACACAGACGAACACCCGCGCCCTGATACAACGCTGGAAAAGATGCATTCGCTGCGCACGCTTTACCAAGGCGGGGTAACCACGGCGGCCAATGCATCGGGCATCAATGACGGGGCGGCGATGCTGCTGATCGGTGCCGCAAACGATGTGGTACAGCCTTTGGGCCAGATCGTTGCCGGGGCCGTCGTCGGGGTGCCGCCGCGCATCATGGGGATCGGCCCTGCTTTTGCTATCCCCAAGGCGCTGGAACGCGCCGGGCTGACACTTGCCGATATGGATCTGATCGAAATCAATGAAGCCTTTGCCGCACAGGTTTTGGCCTGCTGCAAACATCTGGAGCTTGATCCAAACGACAGCCGGATTAACCCCAATGGTGGCGCGATTGCGGTTGGCCACCCACTGGGGGCCAGTGGCGCAAGGATCATTCTGACCGCGCTGCGGCAGTTGAAAGAAACCGGCGGTCGCTATGCTTGCCTGTCCATGTGTATCGGCGTGGGGCAGGGCATCGCGATGGTTGTCGAGGCCAGCCGATGACACAGCCGCACCACCAGAAAAACTTTGAACGGAATACATTTGAACGGAATACACATGTCTGACGTCGTCACTTTTCAAAAATACGATGATATCGCCACGATTTGCATTGATAACCCGCCGGTGAACGCAGCGGGACATGCGATGCGGCAAGGGGTTGTGGCCGCACTTGACGCGCTTGAGGCCGACCCGCAGATCAAGGCTATCGGCCTCTATTGTGCGGGCCGTACCTTTGTCGCGGGGGCCGATATCCGTGAATTTGGCAAGCCACCACAGGCACCAATCCTGCCCGATGTTTGCACGCGGCTTGAAAACAGCAGCAAACCCATCGTTGCGGTGTTGCATGGCACGGCGCTGGGCGGTGGGCTGGAATTGGCGCTGTGCTGTCAGGCCCGCGTTGGGCTCGTAGGCAGCAAAGTCGGCCTGCCCGAAGTTAATCTTGGGCTGCTCCCCGGCTCCGGCGGGACCGCCCGTCTGCCGCGCCTGACGGACACCAAGACTGCTGTGAAGATGATCACCGGGGGTGCGCCGATCAGCATGGCGGAGGCGCGCGATTGCGGCATCATCGACCGGTTGGAAGAAGGCGATCCCGCAGAACTGGCACAACGCATGGCCCGCGACATCGTGGCGGGTAACCTGACGCCACGCGTGACAAAGGATCTGGCCGTCGACCTTGATGCAGAGGTGATACAAGCCGCGCGGGCGAAATTCACCGCGATGGGCTCCAAGGGCGCTGTGGCGTTGCGTGCGCTGACGGCCATTGAAAGCGCGACACAGCCGCTGGACACAGCACTGGCTACAGAACGCGCGCTGTTTATCGCGGCATTGGATAGCGACGAACATCACGGGCTCAAACATGCGTTCTTTGCCGAACGCGCCGTGGCCAACATTCCCGAAGCGGCGGCCACCCCCCGCGATATCAACAAGGTCGGCGTGATCGGTGGCGGCACAATGGGGTCCGGTATCAGCACTGCGATGCTGCTCGCTGGTCTGCCGGTGACGGTGATCGAAACCGCCGAAGATCGCGTGGAATTCGCCAAAAAGACGATTTTGGGAAACCTCGCGGGTGCGGTCAAACGTGGCAAGCTAAGCGCCGATGCGCATGACGCGACCGTGGCCCGCCTGAGCGTCACGACAGATATGCAAAACCTGTCCGATGCCGATCTGGTGGTCGAAGCAGTGTTCGAAAGCATGGAGGTCAAGCATGAGGTTTTCGGCAAGCTCGACGCAATCTGCAAACCCGGCGCGATCCTTGCATCCAACACATCTTACCTGAATCTCAATGAGATCGCCAAGGCGGTGAAACGCCCCGCCGATGTGATCGGGCTGCACTTCTTTTCACCCGCCCATGTCATGCGCTTGCTGGAAGTCGTGGTCGCCGACAAGACCGCGCCCGAAGTCGTGGCAACGGGCTTTGCACTGGCCAAACGGCTGAAGAAAGTCGCTGTCCGGGCCGGGGTCTGTGACGGGTTTATCGGCAATCGGATCCTCGCCCATTATGCGAAATCCACCGGTTACATGATGCTGGATGGGGCGGATTACGCGCAGATCGACAGCGCGCTGGAAGGTTTCGGCGCGGCGATGGGGCCGTTCAGTGTTGGCGACCTTGCAGGGCTTGATATCGGCTGGGCTGAACGCAAACGCCGCGCCCCCCTGCGTCCGCCAGAAGAGCGGCTGGTCGAAGTGGCCGACCGGATCTGCGAGGCAGGTAATTTCGGGCGTAAGACCGGCAAGGGATATTACATCTATGGTGAGGACGGATCGAAGACCAAGAACCCCGATGTCGCCAAATACATCGCTGCCGAACAGGCAGCCAAAGGGATCACGCCTCGCAGCTTCTCTGATGAGGAAATCGTCAACCGCTACATCACCGCGATGATCAGCGAGGCGGCCCGCGTGGTCGCAGATGGCATTGCGTTGCGGCCTATTGATGTCGATGCGGTGTTCCTGTTCGGCTACGGCTTTCCGCGTCGTCGCGGTGGCCCGCTCTGCTATGCCGATAAGATCGGCGCGCAGGTACTGGTTGACCGGATCAAGACCTACGCCAAGGACGACCCCTATTACTGGCAGGTGCCCGCATTACTGCAAAAGATGGCCGATGATGGCACCACATTCGCCGACCTGAACAAGGAGCGCTGAGCATGGATCTGCAATTCACCCAAGAAGAGGACGCCTTCCGCGCCGAGGTAAAAGCCTTTATCGCCGATAACCTGCCCGACCATATTCAGCGCAAGGTGCGCAGCGGCACACCGCTGGACAAGGAAGATTTTGAGGCGTGGCATGCCGCACTGAACAGCCGCAACTGGCTGGGCGCAACATGGCCCAAAGAACACGGCGGTCCGGGCTGGAACAACACCCAGCGCCACATCTTCGCCGAAGAGGCCGCCCTTGCCTACGCTCCGCGTCTGGTGGCGTTTGGGGTATCGATGCTGGGGCCGGTGCTGTTGAAATTCGGGACCGAAGCACAAAAGGCAGAAATCCTGCCGCGCATTCTGAACGGGGATGATTGGTGGTGTCAGGGCTATTCTGAACCCGGCGCGGGGTCTGACCTTGCCAATCTGAAAACCCGCGCGGTGCGTGATGGCGATGACTATATCATCAACGGGCAAAAGACATGGACGACGCTTGGTCAGCACGCCAACAAAATTTTCTGCCTTGTCCGCACGGATGCCGACGTCAAACCGCAAGAAGGCATCAGCTTTATCCTTGTCGACATCGACACACCGGGAATTGAAATGCGCCCGATCAGGCTGATCGAAGGCGGGCATGAGGTGAACGAAGTCTTCTTTACCGATGTGCGCGTCCCTGCATCAAATCTGGTGGGACAGGAAAACGAAGGCTGGACCATCGCGAAATATCTGCTGACCCATGAGCGGACCAATATCGCGGGCACCGGTTATGCGATGCGCGATCTGGCGGCACTCAAAGACCTCGCCGCGCGCACGATGCGCAACGGCAAGCCGCTCTCTGAGGATCCGCTCTTTGCCGCCGAAATGGCCGAGGCGGAAATTGACCTAGAGGCATTGCGCGTCACCAACCTGCGCGTGCTGGCTGAAAGCGAAACAGGGGCGGCCACGAATTACGAAAGCTCCATGCTCAAGATCAAGGGCACGGTGATCGTGCAGCGTCTGAATGGGCTGACCCGTCAGGCGCTGGGGGCTGCGGCAGCACCTTTCCCGGCAGTGGACCTGCCCGCCAATGCGCTGACCGTGCCAGAAGACGCGGCCGCAGCAGCCGCGACTTATTTCAACAATCGCAAACTGTCGATTTTCGGTGGATCCAATGAGATCCAGCGCAATATCATCGCCAAAGACCTGTTCAGAGGATAGCATATGGATTTCACACTCTCCGAAGATCGCCGCATGTTGTCGGACACGCTGCGCCGCTATCTGACGGACAAATATGATATCGAAAGCCGGAATAAGGCCGCCTATGCCGCACCGTTCCATGCGCCCGCAAAATATACCGAACTGGCCGAACTGGGGGTCATCGGCGCGTTCATCGCCGAGGATCAGGGCGGCTTTGGTGGCGCGGGTTTTGACATCACAACCGTGTTCGAAGAACTGGGCCGCGCCCTTTGCGCCGAACCGCTGCTGGGCACGCTGCTGGCCGTGCGGTTGCTGGCTGCATTGGGCAAGGATGATCTGGTGGAAGAGCTTGTTGCGGGATCAAAGCGTGCCGCCGTCGCCGTCTTTGAGCCTGAAGCAGGCGAGCGATTATCTGATATCGCCACACGGTTTGCAGATGGCAAGTTGAACGGGCGCAAATCGGTGGTCTACGGCGCGCCGGGGGCGGATTTCCTGCTGGTCGCTGCACAGGCGGATGGCATAATCGGACTTTATCTGACCGACAGCGCCGAAACGATTGACTACGCGATGATCGACGGCGGCGGCGCGGGCGAGGTGTTGCTGGATGACACCCCAGCCGAATGTCTGGCCGAGGATGCGGGCGATGTCATTGCATCCGCACTGGACGCCGGGCGGCTCGCGCTTTGTGCAGAGGCTGTCGGCGCGATGGATGTGCTTCTGGCCACCACAATCGACTACATGAAGCAGCGACAGCAATTCGGGCGGCCAATCGCGGTATTTCAAGCGTTGCAGCACCGGATCATTGATGTGGCGATTGAGGTCGAACAATGCCGGTCGATAACTACACTGGCCGCTTCACGGCTAGATGACCCAGCGCATTGCGCGAAATACGTGGCGATGGCCAAGAACCTGATCGGACGCACAGCGATCAAATGCGCTGAAGAGGCGATCCAGCTGCATGGCGGCATTGGGATGACATGGGAATACCCCGGCGCACATTACGCCAAACGGCTGACAATGATTGACCACCAACTTGGGGATGCGGCGATCCAGTTGCAAAAAGTGATGGCTGCGGCGTAGGCCGAACTCAGGAACAGTATGCCCCGTCGCGCGCGATGCTATGACTTCGCGCGCGACGGGGCATGCTTTGTAAGAAGCATCTGAATAGTTTCAAGTTCGGGGGATCGTGACTACGGCGCGCGTCAACTCCACACTTGTGCTCTTTTCGCTCCCCCGGAATGTTCAGCACAAGAACAACACATGCGTCTGGCAAAATATGCGATTACTGCCAGATCATGTTGCGCAGTGTCATCGCCTCGTGGGATTTGAGCGACATCCGCGCGGACGCGCCGTAGTTTTCAAAGTTCCCGCCATCAAGCTGCGGGAAAATAGACAGGATTTCATTCCGCGTTGCTGCATCCATCGCGTTCCAGCCGACAGAACCGGGATGAAAGCTCTCGGTCGGGGCACCTTCGGACCATACGATCTGATGTCGGTCAAACAGCATATGATAATACACGACCTCCCCGCCAATGACCCGCGTGATAGAGCGGTCGTTGACCAGCGTTTTTGCCGGGACGAGAACCTCGCTTTCGCCGAACAACAGCTCTGCTTGGCCACCACGTAGCAGGACACGATGTTGCGGCGAAACAAAGAGGTCCCGAGTATTGCCAAGCGCGCCAGCACAGATCCTGATCGGGGCAAGAGGTCCGACCGCGCGCCGGGGACTCGATCCGATCCAGCGGATCGGTTGATCGCCGTGATCCATGGTGACCACCAGATCGTTCGCACAAAGGTCTTCGATCCGGCGTTCCCCTTGCGGCGTCAGAATAAGTGTGCCCGCAGTAAAGCAGGGCACATCTATCAGTGCTGTGGGATCGGCGGTATCGGGGGGTGGCACATTACCCGCCCCGGCCCCGGTGGGTGTTACATTGAATTGCGAGGCTGTATAATTGACCCCCGCTTCCAGCGGCTCGGAAACGATGTAGCCTGCCAAAGCGCCGTCTACCTCTACGGCGTATAGAGTGATCGTACCGCCGCCCGGCTTGGTCAACACATAAGCATTTTCGAGATAGATATTTCCGCTCAGGAAGGTCGTTGAGCCGTCAAGGTTTGTTACGCTGCCCGTTTGTGTCGTGTCGTCACCGGCCTCATTATTGTAGCGATCGCCGTCGAAGAATGTACCTTCATCTGCCCGCCCGTTCGCGCCGCCCAGGACGTTCCCGCCGGCTGCGTCATTGACATCAAAGACCCTGCGGCCTGTGTCCGGATCGTAGGTCCCCGAAACCGAGATCGTACCGCCAATATTAATCGAACCCGGCGCATAGCCAATAAAGGAATAATCCGCCATGAAATGCCCCCGGTTACTTGATGCCCACTAACTCAACCCAAAGTAACATTAGGCGGTGTGAAATAGCAAATCGATGAATTCCATGATTACTGCTGGTAAGCGAGACGTCGCCCCCAGTTGTTATCCACATGAAATTTCTGCGACTGCAGCCTTATCCCCAAAAAATGACTTTACAGAAGGCTGAACGACTGCAACGATATCTTGTAGGGGTAATGAGTGAACAATACCGCCCCTAGAGCAGGTACCTAGCGCTTGAGGGCTGCCATAACCCAGGCGCCAAGCAGTGAGGCCATAAAAATGGCATTGTCCGAGCAGTATCTCGAAGCTGATGATCTTCACCCTATCGACCTGGTGGAGCATATCGCCGAACACCATGCATGGGAATTTGACCGTATCCATGACGACCAGATCGCCATGGCAGTAGAAGGCCAGTGGCGTACCTATGCGATCACTCTGGCTTGGTCCGCCTATGATGAAACACTGCGCTTGATCTGCACCTACGAGATGGAGCCGCCAGAAGACCGGATGCCCGCGCTTTATGAAACGCTCAACGCGATCAATGACCGCTGCTGGGCGGGGGCGTTCACCTGGTGGGATGCGCAAAAGCTGATGGTGTATCGCTATGGTCTGATGCTGTCGGGCGATCAGGTTGCCGGGCCGGATCAGGTCGATACGATGATCAGCGCCGCGGTCAGCGCTTGCGAACAGTATTATCCGGCGATCCAATTGGTGACATGGTCAGACCGAACACCCGAACAGGCCGTGCAGGCTGCCATCGGTGGCGTTTTCGGGCGCGCGTAAAATTTCACGTAAGGTGGGTTTAAACCCACCTTACCTTTGCGTAACCTCCTGATATTACATCAGGAGGGTATTTAATGGACATGAATGACGTCGCAGAGCGCGGCCTTGTCCTGCTAGGGTGCGGCAAGATGGGGTCTGCCATGCTCGAAGGGTGGTTGCGCAACGGCTTGCCGCCCGCATCGGTTTGGGTGATCGACCCCAACCCGTCGGACTGGCTCAAAGCGCAGGGCGTACAGATTGGCGGCGATCTGCCTGCTGATCCTGCAATCGCCATTGTCGCGGTCAAACCGCAGATGATGGAAGCGGCACTGCCGGACGTGAAAACGCTGGGCAACGGCAAGACACTGGTGATTTCTATTGCAGCGGGGACACCGATCAGCACGTTTGAGGCTATTTTGGGTGCGCAGACTCCGATCATTCGGGCGATGCCTAACACGCCCGCGGCCATTGGCCGGGGCATTACCGCGCTGATCGGTAACGCCCGGACCAGCGGCGATGATCTTGATCTGGCCGAGGCGCTGCTGTGGTCCATCGGCCAGACTGTTCGCCTTGAGAACGAGGATCAGATGGATGCTGTGACGGCTGTTTCCGGCTCTGGCCCGGCCTATGTTTTTCACCTGATCGAGGTGCTGGCCGCCGCTGGCGTGGCCGAAGGTTTACCTTCGGAAATGGCCATGCAGCTCGCCAAGGCGACTGTGGGCGGGGCAGGCGAATTGGCCGAAGATGTGGATGACAGCCCGTCCCAGCTTCGCCAGAATGTCACCTCACCCAATGGCACAACCCAAGCCGCGTTGGATGTCCTGATGGACGATGACATCGGGCTTGGTCAACTGATGCGCAAGGCCGTGGCTGCCGCAGCAAACCGGTCGCGGGAACTGGCCGGTGGCTGAGATCAATTTCGACGATTTCATGAAAGTCGACATACGCGCAGGGACAATCCTGCGCGCGGAACCCTTTCCAGAGGCACGCAAACCCGCGATCAAACTGTGGATCAATTTCGGTGATGAAATCGGCGAGAAAAAGACCTCCGCCCAGATCACGGTGCATTACGATCCCCAAGCGCTCGTTGGTCGCCAAGTACTTGCGGTGGTGAACTTCCCACCCCGACAGATCGGTAAATTCATGTCCGAGGTGCTGGTGCTTGGCATGCCGGATAAAGATGGTGCAGTGGTGCTGGTCGGCCCCGACCAGCCGGTGCCTGTCGGAGGGCGTTTGCATTGAAAAAACTACTGATTACAAGGCTGTTGCCGCAGGCGAACCTTGACGCCGCGCGCGCGCGTTATGACGTGACGCTCCGCGATATGCCAGAAGGGCTGACCATAGAAGAGGCAGCAGCGGCGCTCGCCGATTACGATGCAATCCTGCCCACGCTGGGGGATCGCTTCGCAAAGGACGCTTTTACCGGAACAATCCGCTGCGGCGTGCTGGCGAATTTCGGGGTTGGTTATAATCACATCGATGTCGCGGCGGCACAGGCCGCTGGCGTTGCGGTGTCCAATACGCCCGATGTGGTCACGGATGCGACGGCGGATATCGGTATGACCCTGATCTTGTCCACTTGCCGCCGCGCGGGCGAGGGGGAGCGTCTGGTGCGCGCCGATAAATGGACGGGCTGGGCACCGACACAAATGCTGGGCACCCATGTGACGGGCAAAACGGTTGGCATTGTTGGCATGGGCCGGATCGGGCAGGCCGTGGCGCGCCGCTGTCACTATGGTTTTGATATGCCGGTGATGTTTTACAATCGGTCTCGCAAACATGTGGATTTTCCGGCGCAGCAGGTCGACAGTCTGGTGGATTTGATGCGCGGTGCAGACATCATTGTGGTCACCGTGCCGGGGGGCGGGGCGAATACCAATATGATTGATGCGGATGCATTGGCTGCGATGAAAACTACCGGAGTTTTCGTGAACATTGCGCGTGGCGATGTGGTAGATGAACCAGCGCTGATTGATGCTTTGGAAAACGCCAAGATTGCGGGCGCGGGGCTGGATGTGTTTGCACAGGAACCTGTGGTGCCAGACGCATTCCGTGCGCTGGAAAATGTCACCTTGCTGCCGCATCTGGGCACCGCCGCGCTGGAAGTGCGCGCGGCGATGGGGCAGATGGCGCTCGACAATATTATCGCATGGGATGAAGGACGGGCGCTGCCGCAGGCCGTTTAAGCTTATTGCGCCGCCGATCGCTATGACCGGCGGCGCAATCTGTCAGAAACGGATTACCCTGTCCGGCGTGACGCGGTAGACTTCATCGGCGAAATCATTGGCCTGCATAAACCGAGCGATGGACCCAAAAGTGGCCGTGCCGACCTGCGATCCGTGATCCATGGTCGTCAGCGCGCGCGACGCGGCGGAGGCAAGCAACCGCTTTACCCCGCCGACCCGGACGCTCTGCGGTTCGAAATAGGCCCCGATATTCGCCTTGATCTGATTCGGATCGGCCGTGTCATAAAGCGCGGCCATCAGCACATCCAGCGTGTGTTCCGTGCAGTTCTGGAACTGCCGGGTATTCGGGTTTGCAAGCACTGAATAGTTCGGATTATGCAGCGCGGCATAGGCGGGGCTGGTGATGACAGACAACAGTTTGTCCTGAAGCCGCGGGGTAGGGATGATGATGCCCGCATCCAGACCGTGCGCCCCGGCAAAGAAGTCGGCGGGCAGGTCACGGACCAGATTACTGCGCGTGCGGTCTCCGGCCTCTTGGTACAGGTTAAAGACCTGATATCCCATGCCCGTACTGCCATCTGCCTCGGTAATGCGTGAATAGACCCAGAACCCGACATGCGTATAACGGATGCCATCGGGCATTTGTGACGGGTCCCGTCCCATGCGTGCGACGATAGCAACCCGTGCGCCGCGCGCGGCAAGGTCCTGCTGGACCCGGTTGGAAAACTGGGCGACTTGATCGGCGGGCAGGATCGGCTCGCCCGCGGAACTGCTGCCAGCGGGCAATTGCGTGGGCTGCATCATCCCAAGGCTGAGGCAAAGAGCGGCAAGAATACGTTTCATATGCTTTCTCCTTAACGTAACGTGGGTGGGCCGTTCGGCGCGACGGTCGGATAAAGCGGCTCCCCGGTGCCCGAATGATAAAGCGTGTTGCCAAGCGCAACAGAGCTGGCACCTGCGTCAGCCAAAGCCGCCCCAGATACTTCAAGCACTGTGCCGGCCGCTGTGACAGGAACCGCCGCGACAGAGGCCGCGCCCGTTCCTACTGCGCTGACCGCGTGGGCGCTCGCATGTGCACTATGGTGTGCTGAATGGTTTGCGTGCTGTGCGCTGGGGCTTGTGCAGGCGGACAACAACAAGGTGGCCGCAAAACCGGCTAGAATTGTTGGGGTTTTCATTTTGATTTCCTCTATCTTGAACAATGTTCAATTTAAGGTGGGGCGACAGCTAGCGCAACGTATAAAATGAACGATGTTCAATAATTGGCAATATCTCGCCACCGAGGTTGTAATCAGTGATCTATACCGGCTCCAAACGCGCAGCATTCCTGCGCGGCAATACGCCGGGGCACATGGACTGGGGGTGGCCAAATCATGCGCGTTGCGGTTGATTGTGGGATACATCGCCAAAGGAGCATTCGCATGATTACGCTGGTATTTTCGGGTGAGATGTCTGCCGCAAGGCGCGCTGTGTTTGAGCGTGCCGCCGCAAAATGGGACCGTGTGATCGACAGCTCATTTGATCCGGTCGATGTCGAAGGTGAAACGATCACGGGTCTGCATATTGACGCAAGTATCATCACAATTGACGGCCCCGAAGGTATTCTTGGTCAGGCCGGTCCGCGCATTTTGCGCAGCGACAACGGGCTGCCGGTCAAAGGAATCATGCAGTTTGACGACGCCGATATCGCCCGACTGGAAGAGGTCGGCAGTTTCGAAGACGTGATCCTACACGAAATGGCACATGTCCTGGGCTTTGGCACACTATGGTCCCGGCTGGGGCTGGTCCGAGGGGCAGGTACCCATGACCCGCGGTATATAGGACCTGCTGCGTCGCGCGAATATGCGGTGCTTGACCCCGATGGGGGCAGTGCGGTGCCGATTGCAAATACCGGCGGCCCTGGCACCCGCGAAGCACATTGGCGCGAGCTGATCTTTGGTGATGAACTCCTGACTGGCTTTCTATCGGGCGGGCATCGGCCGATCAGCCGCATGTCCATCGCAGCCTTCGCCGATATCGGGTATGAGGTTGACTATAGTGCCGCTGATCCGTTCGAACTGCCGACCTTCCATGAACTGGCGTTGATGGGCATTACCGAGGCGGTCCGCATCTGCGATCTTTGCCGGGTGCTTCGCCCGCAACCTATCGTCCATAGTGACGCATTAAGCTAGGGTCACCCGAATCCGACTTGAGAGGTCTTTTATGAACCCCGTCTTCCCCGCCAACCCCGGTGCACCGGTGGCTGAGCGTCGCCCGACCACATCCACCCATCACAGCATCACGTTGCATGATGACTACGCCTGGCTGCGTGCCGCGAACTGGCAAGAGGCGATGCGCGAACCGGACAAGCTGCCCGATGATATCAAAGCCTATTTGCAGGCCGAGAATACATATTACGATGCGGCAATGGCCGACACGCAAGCGCTGCAAGAAACGCTCATCGCTGAAATGCGTGGGCGTATCAAAGAAGATGACAGCAGCGTCCCGATGCCGGATGGCCCCTTTGCCTATGCAGTCCGCTATCGTGAAGGGGCAGAGCATCCGACGCTGATCCGCACCCAGCGCGATGGTGGGGCTGCGCATACGCTTCTTGATGTGAATGAAGCAGCGGAAGCACATGAATATTTCCATCTGGGCACAACAGAGATGTCGCCGGACCATATGGTGATGGCTTGGGCCGCAGATGTGAATGGATCGGAATTCTATGCGCTGAAATTCCGCGACGTGGCCACGGGTACGGACGCAGATTACGAGATCGCCGATACAGGCGCTGTGGCTTGGGCGGATAGCGAGACATTGTTCTATGTGCGCGTTGATCCAAACCACCGCCCCAATAAGGTGTTCCGCCATATGCGCGGCAGCGACCCGGCCACAGATGTGCTGGTCTACGAAGAAACCGACCAGCGTTACTATGTTAGCCTGCACCGGTCCCGCTCTGGCGCGTTCATCATCATCAATACTGGGATGAATGATGAAAACGAGGTGTTGGTCATTCCCACAGATGCCCCCGACGCTGCGCCCTCAGTGATCGAACCGCGCCGCACCGGCATTGAATATAGTGTCGAGCATCAAGAGGATGATTTCCTGATCCTCACCAATGATGATGATGCCTATGATTTCAAAATCATGCGCGCGCCCGTATCTGCTCCGGGCCGTGCCAACTGGGTCGAGGTACTGCCGCACCGCCCCGGTCGGATGCTGGTGGGCATGATGGCCTACAAGGATTGGATGATCTGGATAGAGCGTGAAAACGCGCTGCCCCGCATCTGCTTTGTCGCGCGGGATGCGCTGATCGCTGACGCCCAAACGATTTCCTTTGATGAAGAAGCCTATGCGCTGGGCAGCACGCCCAGCCCGGAATATGATACTGCCCTGTTCCGCTTTACCTATTCATCGCCCACCACCCCGGCGCAGGTGTTTGACTATGACCTTGCCACCGGCACCCGCACCTTGCGCAAGCAGGTCGAAATCCCGTCGGGCCATGTTCCGGCTGATTATGTAACACGCCGTATCCTTGCCACGTCGCATGACGGGGCAGAGGTGCCGGTGACGATCCTCTATCATAAATCGACGCCGCTGGATGGCAGCGCGCCTTGCCTGCTCTATGGTTATGGATCCTATGGGATGAGCATGCCCGCCGGCTTCTCAGTCAACCGCCTGTCATTGGTGGATCGCGGTTTTGTCTATGTGATCGCCCATATTCGCGGAGGCGAGGAAAAGGGTCGCAAATGGTATGAGGATGCGAAATTCGACAAGAAGGTGAACACCTTCCACGATTTCATCGCGGTGGCAGAGGCGCTGATCGACCGGCAGTACACGCATAAAGGCGGGATCGTCATTCAAGGCGGGTCCGCCGGGGGCTTGCTGGTCGGCGCTGTACTGAACATGCGTCCCGATCTGCTGGCTGGCGCGATTGCGGATGTGCCGTTTGTTGATGTGCTGAACACCATCCTTGATGACACGCTTCCCCTGACACCGGGGGAATGGTCGCAATGGGGCAACCCGATTGAAAGCGCCGATGCCTTCGCTGATATTCGCGCCTATTCGCCCTATGATAATGTCACCGTCCAGGACTACCCGGCGATGCTTGTCACGGCAGGCGTCTCTGATCCGCGCGTGACCTATTGGGAACCCGCGAAATGGGTCGCAAAGCTGCGGGTGACCAAGACCGACAATAATATCCTGATGCTGCGCACGAACATGACATCGGGGCACTTCGGAAAGTCGGGGCGGTTTGCTGCGCTAGAGGATGCGGCGCGCTCTTACGCCTTTGCGATCAAGGCAGCGGGGCGGCTGTAGCGAGTTTTAGCAACTGCTTGCGACAGAGTGCATTAGAGTTTCGGTCGCAGGCGGGGCTTCTAATACGCTATTCGCCCCGGCTGATCCGGTCGGCCTTCTTGCGGACCAGCACGGTACGCAGGTCGTGCATCGCCAGCAGCAGCGGTTCGATCACCTCATCCAGTTGGTCGTCGCTGGCCTTTGACTGGACCCATTGCGCCGTCAGGTTCAGATAATCAATTGCGCGATGGATATCGTCGACGCTGCGGCGCTCCAGCAGCGCAAGCCGGTCTTTCAGCCAGCGGTCGATAGCCGCAATATCTGCATCAGAGAGCTTTCGGTCGCCATGTGGCTTATAGTCACCACGGTTGGTGTTCACGATGGCAATCTGTTCCATCTCGATCCGGCGATTGCGGTTTTCGGTCTCAACACGAAACACCGCTGCGCCATTTTCGCGAATACGGAAGTAATAGTCCGGGAGTTCAGAACTCATTAATATTTCCAATTTTTCGGGCGATTGATCACAAAGAACGGTAACATCCTGACTCCGCCAGCGCCAAGCCGTTACATGCTACACCGTGACGATCTTAGAAAACAGGCTGGCCATTGCGCAACCGGCAATTTCATTGTGTTAAAGGAGACTGCAGCCCAGCCTGTTGTTAGCGCAAGCTCTCGCAAAACTTGATGATCCGGGTGCAGGCTTCGGTCAGTGCCTCGTCCGAGGTCGCATAGCTGACCCGGAAATTCGGCGACAGCCCAAAGGCGGCCCCAAACACCACCGCCACGCCGGTTTCTTCAAGTAACGCCGTTGCAAAGCTTTCGTCATTGGCGATCACGGCTCCTGCCGCTGACGTTTTACCGATGCAGCCTGCAATGGATGGATAGACGTAGAACGCACCTTCGGGCTTTGGGCAAACGATGCCCGGCGCTTGGTTCAACATCTCCACCACCAGATCGCGGCGTCGTTCAAAGATTGTATTGTTTGGTGCCAGAAATTCCTGTGTGCCGTTCAACGCCTCAACCGCCGCGTATTGGCTGACTGAACAAGGATTGGATGTGGATTGTGATTGCACCTTGCGCATCGCCTTGATCAGCACCTCAGGCCCGCCTGCATAGCCGATCCGCCAGCCGGTCATCGCATAGGCCTTAGACACGCCATTCACGGTCAGTGTCTGGTCAAAAAGTTTCGGTTCCACCTGCGCAGGCGTGCAGAATTTGAAATCGTCGTAGGCCAGATGTTCATACATGTCGTCGGTCATCACCCAAACATGAGGATGGCGCAGCAGAACGTCTGTCAGTTCTTTTAACTCGCTCCATGAATACCCCGCACCGGTAGGGTTGGACGGAGAGTTGAAGAGAAACCATTTTGTCTGCGGGGTAATCGCGGCCTCTAGCTGTGCCGCGGTAATTTTGAAATTAGCCTCTAGCGTGGCTTCGACGGTTACGGGTGTGCCCCCGGCCAGCAGCACCATGTCGGGATAGCTGACCCAATAGGGGGCAGGGATGATCACCTCATCGCCCGGGTTCAGCGTGGCCATAAAGGCATTGTACAGCACCTGCTTGCCGCCGGTGCCGACCGTGATTTGTGCCGGGGTATACTCCAGCGCATTGTCACGGCTGAACTTGACGCAGATCGCCTGTTTCAGCTCTGGGATACCATCAACAGCAGTGTATTTCGTGCGGCCCGCCGCAATCGCGGCAACAGCGGCGTCCTTGATGTTCTTTGGTGTGTCAAAATCCGGCTCGCCCGCGCCCAATCCGATCACATCACGGCCTGCGGCCTTCAGCTCCGCCGCTTTGGTGGTCACTGCAATTGTGGGGGACGGTTTGACGCGGTCGAGTGTCGCAGAGAGAAAGGTCATCTTGGCATCCAGTGGTAAGTAGAACCTATCTGTGACATAGGGGGCAAGTGCTGCGGATGGCAAGCAACAAGGGTGACAAGATGACGGATGACAGCGGCTGGTTCAGCGAAGAGGCGGCGACATTTGGCGACAGGCTGGCTGGCGCGCGCGAGGCGGCAGGGCTGACACAAAAGGCGCTGGCCTCACGGATCGGCGTCAGGTCCTCTACGATTCTGGGGTGGGAAAACGACATCAAGGAACCGCGCGCGAACCGACTGCAAATGCTGAGCGGCATCCTTGGCGTCTCGCTCAGCTGGTTGCTGACCGGCGAAGGCGACGGACCAGAGGGACCCGACGAAGAGAAACCGCTGTCTGCGGATCTGAGCGATCTGCTGACGCAGATGCGCGCCCTCCGGACTGAGATTAAGCAAAAGGGCGATAAGCTTGGCCAGTTGGAAAAGCGTTTGCGCATTATTCTAAAGGACCGCGTGTGACTGAATCCCGTGCAGATATGGTCAAACGGTTGCGGATGCGGTCGATGCGCCGTGGGATCAAGGAAATGGACCTGATCCTATCCGCCTATGCCGATACGCATGTGGCCGATATGTCGGATGACGACTTGGCCCTTTACGACCAGCTGCTGGCCGAGAATGACCATGATATCTATGGTTGGATCGGTGGCCAGTTTCCGGTGCCCGATCTGTACGTCGGGCTGATCGAAAGTATCGCGGCGGGGGCTCATGGGGTGACCCGTCCCGCGTGATTTTCACCGTAATCGTATCAATTTTATCGTTTAACTGAATTTTGTTTGTTTCGTCTTATCTCGGTCTGCACCTGAGAACGGAGTAATAATATGAGCATTCACACGGATCTGGACGCGCCGAAGGACGACGCCCTGAAATCTGCTCGCACCGCCGCTTTCATGACATCATATCTTGATGCTTTGACGCTGGTTGAACGTCTGCATCGCCTGCTGCTTGATGTCATCAAAGACGAATTTGAGCGGGTTGGCCTGCTAGAGATCAACGCCGTGCAGGCATTACTCCTTTTCAATATAGGCGATAATGAAGTCACCGCCGGGGAATTGAAAACCCGCGGTTATTACCAAGGCTCTAATGTATCCTATAATCTCAAGAAACTCGTAGATATGGGCTACATGCATCA
The DNA here is from genome assembly GCF_046640325.1 of Loktanella agnita. Classification (NCBI taxonomy): domain Bacteria; kingdom Pseudomonadati; phylum Pseudomonadota; class Alphaproteobacteria; order Rhodobacterales; family Roseobacteraceae; genus Loktanella; species Loktanella agnita. The sequence goes on from NZ_JBJMBF010000004.1 coordinate 29,352, forward strand.
TGAGCGGAGCGAGGTTGACAGGCGATCCGTGCGGGTGCGGTTGACCGAAAAGGGCCGGGGCGTGCGCGATATCGTGGCCAAGCTGTTCTCCACCCACGCGGACGGGTTGGTTGATCGCGGTGTGTTGGATCAGGAGGGGATCGACGAAATCACTACCGCGCTCCGCCGTGTTGAACGCTATTGGACAGAGCAGATACGCTATATCTACTGATATAATGTGCGCGGGGCAGCGTGATACAATGCCAACTACGCCCGGCAAGGTCCATCTCGGACAGGGGCGACGGTAACATTGGACATGGAAATCTCGCGTCAGAGCAATAGTGCCGTCCTGATTATCCTTCTGAGGGCTCCATCGTCGTGAGCACGCCTATCACCTGAGCCGTGATTTCGCGGATCAGCTTGCGGCGCATGGCGCGTTCGTAATCATCAAAGCCGTCAGCGATTTCAACAAAGGCACCCGGCCCATGGATCACGTGATCGCGATAAAAGCTGACAAGGTCGGTCTCGGCTTCGAACTCGGCACCGTTGATTACCAGCCCGTTTACGGTGACATCCGCGAAATCAAACGCGTCATAGGCGCTCTGCGGGCCAAATCCATCATTGTTCTCGCCATCGCCGGAAATATCAATCGTGCGCTTGGCACAGCCCGGGGCGGCACGGAGGCGGACCGCCGCGTGACCCAATGCATACCCCATGGCCGTCGGGAAATCATCTTGGCTGCGCGTGCTGGTCGCAATCATCTCAGATAGCGCTCGCAAATCAGTGGGTGTTTCAATCAACACCCAATCCGTCAAATCGGTCTGATTATAACGCCCGCTCCATTCAAACACGAAAACTGCGACCGGATCGGGCCCGGACAGAAAGGCGGCCTGTACATCAGGCGCTTGTAGCGCAGCGGCCAGCCCATCACGCTGCAAACGATCCTCTTCCGCGTTCACGGAAGAGGATACATCCATCGCCAACACCAGCGCGAGCCGACACGCATCGGCTGGCGCGGCCCAAAGGCAGGCGATGAATGCGGCAGTTTTTACCAATGGCCTGTATTATCCATGCTTGCCCACGGTTCGGCAGAGGGCAGATTGTCCCCTTCCTGCAAAAGCTCGATAGAGATATTGTCGGGGGAGCGGACAAAAGCCATATGCCCATCGCGCGGCGGACGATTGATGGTGACGCCATTGTCCATCAGGTGCTGGCAAGTGTCGTAGATATTCGCGACCCGATAAGCCAGATGCCCGAAATGACGGCTGTCAGATGGCAACGCATCATCACCATCCCAATTATAGGTCAGCTCGACCGGGCATTCCTCCTGTCCCGGAGGGGCCATAAAGACCAGCGAAAACCGCCCGCCATCATTGTCGATACGGCGCGTTTCCTTCAGGCCAAGCAATTCGAAGAACGCCATGGATTTCTCCAGATCCTTAACGCGGACCATGGTGTGAAGATATTTAAGTGACATTTTGCGGTGCTCCCTGTTGATGATTGGGGTTAGCCTAGCCCAGCACGCGGCACGAGCAACCGGAAAGCTGCAGCTGATTCATTGGTTCCCTACGCTGAGAGTGCAACTATGACGTGTTATTGCCACTATTTAGACGTGATCACGCCCGTCTAGATAAAAAATCACCGCGTTTCGTCATGTCGCGGAATTTCGCGCATCCCATTTTCAATCTACGGATTGAGTGCTGAATTTTGACAACTTTGAGGCGTTCTTGAAAATAGGGTCGATAAATTCATTCAATGAAAGAAGGGGAAAATTGAATTATGGCAAAAAAAGACGCCGTATTTTGCCGTTCTGACGTGTCGGTCAATCTTTGCCGATAGCTGGATTTAGCCCATGTTTTTATAGCGTTTAGCGATTTTATGCCGTCATAAAATCGCCATGTGGCACAGGCCGATTTATTTATTATCAAGTTAGCAGAAACGTTACACCGGCTAAGCGCCACCGAATTAAAGGAAAAATAAAATGTCTGGAAAGCCAATCCGCAACGCCCTTTCCGGTACGAGTGAATCTGTTATTTGTATTGCTGTCACCATCTCAATGTTTGTCGGAGTTCTGGCAGCCCCCGTCATCTTACCCATCGCCTTGATCGATGGTTATAGCCTTTATGCTCTCAAGGCCGGCAGCGCACAGTCGCTCAGCCTCGTCAGCGAAAGCTTCGGCGCGCAATTCCCGCATTTTGTCGGTGTGCTGGCAGCGTTGGTCACCTTCGGGGCCTATGCGGCCAAGCAACTGATCACCCTGCGGCTCTTGGGTGTGTGCAGCAATGTACTGCTGGTTGCTTATTCGGTCTTCCTGGGTCTTCTACCCATCGCGATCCTGCACTGCGCGTTGTTTCCTATCAATATGCGCCGCCTGATCAGCGAGATTGCGAATTACACCGATGTTCGCGCAGGCAACGTCATTGCAGGTGAGCTGCCAGAGTTCTGGCAGCGTTCCGGCGGCACTGCCGCCGTCCCTGCGGAATAAACCGTATGCTAAGCCGAAAATAACTACATTTTCATCTAATCATTTATGGAAGACCAATGGCAGTCCCTAGGTCAGAATTTGTCTGCTACCTTCAACTCTCAAATGCTATTAAATAGTTTAACAACAATAACTTAGTTTGCTCAAGAAATCTCGATTGCTTACCATCAATCTCAGCACAACCTAGACTGCATGATGGGATCAACGATGGGAAAAAGAGTTCGACAGCATCTCACCGTAAAGGGTGCTCAAGCGTTTACTAAGCCCGGTATGTACTGTGACGGAGGTGGCTTGTATCTCCGCATTGGTCGACAAAGTGGCAAGTCGTGGATACTTCGAACTACGGTTTTTGGACAACGGCGCGATCTTGGTCTGGGTTCATTCAATCTAGTGACGCTTGCGGAAGCGAGAGAAGAAGCTCTTAAGCTGCGAAAGATCGCCCGCAGCGGGGGCGATCCAGACTCCTTTAGACGTCGTGAGACTTTAACATTTGAAAAAGCAGCAACGCGCGCGTTTGGCGCGCTCAAGCCCACTTGGAGTAGTGAGAAACACGCCGAGCTGTGGTGGTCATCGCTCGAACGGTACGTATTCCCTAAGCTAGGTGCCAAACCAATCGACTTGATTGTTGTGCAAGACATCCATCGCCTTCTTTTGCCTATTTGGAGTGAGAAGTACGAAACTGCAAAGCGCATTAAACAACGGATACAGCACGTCTTTGAGTGGGCGAAGGGGGCAGGTCACCTCCACAAAGAAAATCCCGTAAATGGACTAAGCAAAGTTCTGTTGCCACCGAAAGGTCCAAAGAAACATCATGCTGCGTTGCCATGGGCGGAGTTGCCAAATTTTATGGAAAAGCTGTCGCGAAGAGAAGGAGTTTCGGCTCGTTTGCTAGAATTCCTTATACTTACCTGTTCGAGGTCTAACGAAGCGCGGGGGGCCAGATGGGACGAAATTGACGATCATATTTGGACCGTACCGCCTGAGAGAATGAAGGCAAGGCAGGAGCATCGCGTACCTCTGTCCGCGCCGATTGACCGAATCCTTGCGGGCGTTGCAGGACTTGACGATGAGCTAATATTTCCCTCAATTGGTAAAGCCAAAAACGGATCCAGCAAGAAAACCTCCGATCAGGTCTTCGCAGCGCTGATGAAGCGTATGGGCGTGACCGGGATTACAACACACGGGTTTAGATCGACGTTTCGGGATTGGTGCAGAGATAACGACATGGCGGATCGTGAGCTTGCAGAATTGGTACTAGCTCACAAAGTTGGAAGTGCTGTTGAACGTGCTTACGCTCGCTCTGATTTGCTCGAACGGCGGACTCAGTTAATGGACCAATGGGCAGAGTTTGCCTTGAGCAAGGTAAAGGTTTTCAAGGTCAAGAAACGGCCAAAAAAACGAATCACAAGAGTATCAAAGTACACAAAGTCGACCTCAGCGCGGCCTCATAACTGATTCGAATCGGCTGTTTCAGAGTCAAGAGTAACTATTTTCTGGTACGGCAAATTCTTTGCAATCACTCATGTAAATTCGGTCTAACTATTTGAACTCTGGAAAATGTAGTGATTGTGGGAAGTGGCTCTTTTCAAAAAAATAGTTTTGATACAAGTACTTCGGGAAGTTTTCAAAAATGTTAGCTCTTCACAACAGCATTCTGTACCTGCTTTCTAGTCCTCGGTCCAAACAGAAGGGAACGAGTGATGGAAGATAGACTATTAACGGTCGGACAAGTTGCAGATGTCATGGGTTGTGGTCAGTCAACGGTTTGGCGACTTCTGCGGCAGGGGCGGTTTCTTGAACCTAAACGTATCGGAGGCATGACGCGTTGGTTAGAATCTGAATTGCTGTTCTACATACGCAACGCATCGAAACCTAGCATCGTTGGTGCATCCGAACGGTCAACTCGGAAGAGAAGCATCACGGTGAAGAAAAGGCGGTCGCGTCGCGGCAGGACTTCGTTTAGTCCAAAACTTTCGGCCTAAAAGCGGACACCCTCCCCCCTATCCTTACGTGTCGAAAAAATTTCAGGAAAATCTGAATTTTTGGAAAGGTATAGGTATATCACAAATTTACAGGTCAGTTGGGGGCTACTAACCGTCACACATATGACCACGCTATAGGGTTTTTCTGTATAGCGGACTGATGGCTAAGTGGCTGAAAACGATAGTAAATGAGAGAGTTTAACGTCTACACCCTCGACCACCGTACTTGAATCCACTCATATGCATGGCAGACATCAGAAAAATACAAAAAAAATAAGGACTTACTTCAAAAATGTTGCGCCGAAGACTCTAGGAAATTCGAAATGAGCCTAAACATGGAAAAAATGGACCTAGTATCTAACAATCGACCAACTGGTGATCAGGTCTGTTCACAAGCAAACCAGCGTTTACTTGTTAAGGATCATCAAATGCCAATCTGTTATGTTACTTACTTCCGGGTCTCAACTCAGCGCCAAGGTGCAAGTGGTCTTGGCCTCGATGCCCAGCGCAAAGCTGTAAGCCAATATGCGGAAGCCAATGGTGGCACCATGTTGGCCTCATTCGTTGAAGTTGAAAGCGGCAAGCGGTCTGATCGACCAGAATTGCAGAAGGCAATAGCATCCTGTCGTAAGTCAGGTGCCGTTTTGTTAATTGCAAAGCTGGATCGGCTTGCCAGAAACGTCCACTTTATTTCTGGACTGATAGAAAGCGGTGTCAGCTTCATTGCGACAGATATGCCAAACGCAGACCGGTTCATGTTGCATGTTTATGCCGCCATGGCCGAGGAAGAAGCGCGTCGGATAAGTGATAGAACGAAAAGGGCTCTCGCGGCCGCAAAAGCTAGAGGAATAGAGCTTGGCAAGAACGGGAAGCAATTAGCGCGGTTAAACCGTACAGAGGCCGACAGTTTTGCGAGAGTGGCTGGCAAGGAAGTCTCTCGACTCCGATCAACCATGTGCATGACTTTTCAGGAAGTCGCGGATCATCTAAATCTGAGCCAATCGCTACCAACACAACGCGGTGGCAAATGGCACCAAGCAACGGTCTATCGGGTCTTCAAAAGATATGAAGCTCTCGAAGCTTCGCCGACTGCTGTGTAAAGACCCTAATCCAATGGCAACTCCTCCAAGAACTAGGCTGCACCGTCACCGACTATTTCCACGATTTCGACGGAGCACTCGAGTTGAAGTAGCAAACACTATGATTGACCGGATGGTGTTGAAAATTGGTGGCTGGAGGACAACCCATTCACGAGATGACATCCTGTCTGCGATCTATCATCTTGGACATATGACAGTTGAAGGTGACGAAACTGGAGAGGTAAATTTCTTCCAACAGCGTCAACCGCGCACTCAGTTTTTCCGGCAAAGTTTGCCTTTACGTGGGACTGGGCAGGGCCAAGGGACCAGCGGGGTATCTCCTATTGTCGCCGGGGAGCTAACAATTCAAATGATGCCACCAATGCGAAGCGGGGGTGTGCACAATGATGAGCTAGTTCACGCAGTGACAACGCTACACGGCAAGTTCAACCCAACGAGGTGGATCATGGCGCAACGACCGATAGCTGATCATCAGCAGAGGACAGTTGGGTGTGTTCATCCCTTCGCCCTCGCAATTGCTCGTAAAGATGACTGGTGGCGTTGCGAAATACCATACGTCGAGAACAACAATGTAATTATGGGTGCAGACGCTCGGTTTGGGTTTGCAAGGAGCAAGTCTGCCGAAGAACACCTGTGTGATTATGTTTCCCATACTGTCGCGAGCTTGACACAAAATTTGGTTGAAGTGGGGCTAACGGAGGAGTCTGATGTCGATCCTAACGAATTTATACTTGGTGATATTGAGTTCTACTGGGAGTTCGCGGCAGACGACCCAATCAGTTTGGTTGAGACACTGAAATACTACCTCACTGCTGTCAGTGGCGAGTCTGGGACTGATCCACGAAGTGTGATCTTTGAGGTGGAAGAAGGAAACAGATTTGCGGGACCGTTTATTGTGTCGGACAGTAGATCAGCGCTCGTTCGAAGTAGTCCCTCATTCTGGTTCAAGGGTCGACGCGGTGTCAGGTTCAAAGTCTACGCAAAGACTGATCGTAGGCTGCGTTTTGAGGTCTGCCTTTCACCGGAGTATCGGCCCCAAGGAGTTCCACGACGTTCCTTTGATAGCATCGCAGCCTTGGTCGAAGGAACCCGATTGCTCAAGGTATATGCAGCGCAGCTCATGAATGCGGTTCTCGATGACGCGCTGTCTTCCTTTTCAAATGATGAAACATTTGCCACACGTGAATCCTTTGTGAGTATGATTGTTGCACATTCGGACAATTCTGAAATCGCGCATGCTATCCTGAGTGAGCTTCGAGCGTTTGGACGGGTGGCACCCTATCCAAAAGACCTGCGCTACCGAACATTGCGGAGGCTAAGGACCGCGGGAGTTCTGCAAATTCCCAAGTCTGCGCCTAGAGTATACAGCCTTACACCGACGTATCGACCCGCTGCGTCATATCCCGAACCGCCAATATTCAGGCGTTAGCGTGTCAAAAAATGCCCTTCCCTGCTTTTCGGGTGCCCAACCTAGCTTGGGGCAGCCAATCTCACTCTACGATGCGCAAACTGGCGATAACTTGAAAGATGACAAAGTCGTCGCAAGGTCCGGCGACATCCGGTAGCTGCAACAATTGCAGTCACTAAATATGGTTGGCGAAGCAAACCTCAATAGGGTAGTCAAGTTCATGTTCACAAATTATAAATTTGGGGAACATAGGCGGAACACGACACAAGGGCAGGCCGTATGAACTTCATCGCGTTGGAAACAGAGCAAAAATTGCGCGGCGGCTATTATACGCCCGACGACCTTGCACAATTCCTCACGCGCTGGATCGCACCCACATCAGCAACGCGAGTGCTGGAACCAAGTTGTGGCGACGGTGCGTTCTTTCCATCGTTGCAGGGTACCGAAGCGAAAGTTACTGCGTTCGAGCTGCAGCCAGAAGAAGCAGCCAAGGCGATCGCACGCGGCTTGCCCAACTGCATCGTTCACAACCGCGACTTTCTCGGGTGGTCATTGGGCAACAGAGGGGCACAATTCGACGCCGTAATAGGTAATCCGCCGTTCGTTCGCTATCAGTACCTGCCAGCCGCTTTTCAGGCCAAAGCCGAACAGGTTTTCGCGCAGCTTGGGTGCAAATTCACTAAGCACACAAATGCGTGGGTGCCATTCATACTGGCGTCCATGGATTTGCTGCGCCCCGGCGGGCGGCTAGCGATGGTCGTGCCGTCCGAAATCGTACACGTGATGCACGCGCAGTCGCTGCGGACCTATCTGGCAAAACAGTGCCGCCGCATAGTCATCGTGGACCCGCAAGAAATCTGGTTCGAGGGCACGCTACAAGGTGCAGTCCTGCTGATGGCAGAAAAGAAGGTCAGTCCGGACGTTCACGGCGAAGGGCTGGGGATTCATCGCGTGGCGGGCCGCGACTTCCTTCAAAAAGACCCCGAAGCTGTGTTCAACAAGCCGCGCGCAATCAACGGCAAGACCGTGCAGGGCAAGTGGACCCGCGCGCTGGTGCCGCCCGCAACGTTGGCCATTCTGGACGAGATAGAGGCCAGCGACCGTTTCTGCCGGTTCAACGACGCTGCCAAGGTGGACGTGGGCATCGTCACCGGGGCCAACAAGTTCTTCCTCGTGACCGACGAAGTAGTGCAGCGGCACGGGTTGCAGAAGTGGGCGCACCCCATGTTCGGACGCAGCGACCACTGCCCCGGCGTTATCTACGACGATGCGCAGCACGTCAGCAACGCGGCTACCGGCAAGCCCACGAATTTCCTGTGGCTGGACCCTTCGGTAGAAGACAGCGCTAAGGGCCGCGCCTATATCGCTTTGGGCGAGCACGAAAACTTGCATAAGCGATACAAGTGCCGCATCCGCAAGCCATGGTACACAGTGCCGTCTGTGTACGCCACGGAAGTTGGAATGCTCAAACGCAGCCACGACACGCCGCGCCTCATCCTCAATAGCGTCGGAGCCTACACAACAGATACCGCCTATCGCATCCGGGCGCTGCGCGGCACGCCGCAGGGGCTGGTGTACGGCTTCTTCAACAGCCTAACCGCCCTCAGCGCGGAGTTGGAAGGGCGGCATTACGGCGGCGGGGTACTGGAACTGGTCCCGTCCGAGATAGAGAAACTGCTACTGCCCGCACCAGAGGGCATTGTGCCGAACTTGGAGCAGTTGGACCGCATGGTCCGAGACGACATGGTTGCCGACACGCTGGAAGTGCAGTCGGAGTCAGTGCTGGGGGCACTCACCAAGTCCGAACAGATGGACCTGCTGGCGGCATGGGCCACCCTACGCGACCGGCGGCATCGCCTGCCCGTCTAGTCAATTTCTAGCGTAAAGCGGGTGAAGTCAGCCGTCTCGCGGTATAGCTTTAACACCCGACCCAGAAGGTCCTCGTGTGCCACCAGCGGGCGTGCGTCGCCCCAGTGCAGGCTGGTCATGCTGTTTCGCTGTTCGTAGGCGGCGGTGTCCGTCCGAGTGTTGTGGGACAGGTGCAGCGTGCGCTCGCCATAGTCCACATCCTTTACGATGAGGCGTATCGACGCCTCAGCCCGTTCCAGATGCGCCCTTGCCGGGGCAACGTCTGGCGTCCAGTCCAGCGCCGCAAACACGTCGTCGCGGAAGTAATGCCGCTGGTCGATGCCTTCCCAGGCGCCTACCCCCAGCAACATCGAGCCGGTCGGATTCGTGTTTGCGCCGGTGGGAATATTTAGATGGCGGCGGGTCAGCCCGTTGCTTTCCCAGACTTGCTCAAGCCGGTCTCGTGCCACTGGGGCGGCAGGGATCACGGCTGGTGCTGGCGGCGGCGCGGGGCGAGCCACATTCAACGGTGAGGTGAGCAGGTTCATCTTGGGTACGGTGTCCAATGCACGATCTGCGGAACTTCCGGCAGGTTCCGGAGGGAGACGTTTGCGCTCGTCTATCAGGCGGCCCGCTCGTTGCAGGTCGGCCAGTTGCGCGGCGTCCACAGCACGTATGACATGCTCAGGGTAGTCAGCTATCATCGCGTCCAGCTTGCCTTCTAGGTCGGCCAGAAATGTCGCATCCGTCGGGGGGTGAAACTCTTGCAGAACGCTGGCCTCTATGTTCGTGCGCAGACCTCCCATGGTCAGATTAGCACTGCCGAGCAGCAACTTGGCGCGCGTGGCAGAACGTGCGTAGTACAGCTTTGGATGGAAAATGCGCTGGCGCGTGCCCGTGTCCACCATGAAAGTTTCGCAACCAATTTCCAACGCCTTCTGTATCGACTGCACCGTGGTCACACCGTTGCGTATACCGACAAAGATTCGCGTACGGCCCGCGATGGGTTGCAGCACGCCCTGCAATAACGATAGGCCAGAGGCGGTCATAAAGGCGGTGCTGATTGTCGCCGTTTCGAGTGCGCTCAATCCGAATACCTCTCGAGCCGGGGCGAGGTGGTCTTCGTCGTTAACCGCTTGCAATATGAACCGCTTCATTCCGCCACCCAAATTTTTACTGTATGTTGGAACTAATGATTGATCTGTGCAAAGTGAGAAATGGTTGAACTTGAAACTGGCAAAAAATGTTCAGGGTAGCCAAATGTTAGAACGTCAGTGAACGAGCGTTGCGCTACCATACGATTCTCGTCAGGCGGCTCAATCTGATAACAATCGAGAACTGTCTGTACCAAAAAAAGTGTGTTTTCTATGCACCCCCTCCCAAGATGGGAAGAATGGTGGGAAAAATTTTAAGTTTTTCGAAAAACCTAATGCTTACAATCGATTGCATGTAACCAATGGCAGTCCCTAGGGGAATCGAACCCCTCTTTCCAGGTTGAAAACCTGGCGTCCTAACCGATAGACGAAGGGACCGCAGTTGGTGAGGCGCTTTTAGGGAAACCACGCGACCTGCGCAAGAGCTTTTTACAGGATTTTTTCACTTTGCCGGAGCAGCGTCTTCCAGCCTTAATTGCACCGATTGCCGCCCCTGCCATGTGTTGATTTCCAACCGCCCGGCAAGGTGAAAGCGCGCGCCTTTATGGTTCATCAGCATTGGCCCCAGCGGCCCATCCATCGCCCCAAAGGCAATCCCGTCGATTCGACCACCCAGCCCGTCACCAAAGCTGATTTTCAGATGGTTTGCGCCCACTTGTTTGGCGAACTGGATCTGGCAGTCCGGAAAGGCAAAGCGTGGGGCAGGGGCGCCTGCCCCGAAGGGGCCTGCCGCCTCTAGCTGATTGATCAGCTCGATTGTCGCAGCGCCCGGCATCAAAAGCCCGTTCAGCTGTAAATCCGCAGGCCCGATATCAGCCGCACCTTGCTTGGCTAGCAAGTCGCCTAGCCGTGCCATCGCGGTATCCAGCCCATCGCGGGTCACTGTCAGCCCGGCGGCCATTTTATGTCCGCCGCCTTTGATCAGCAGCCCTTCGGAGGCGGTGCGCTGGATCGCTGCCCCCAAATCAATGCCGGATACGGACCGGCCAGAGCCTTTGCCTTCGTCCCCGTCCAACCCGATCACGATGGCGGGCCGGTTGGTGGCCTCTTTCAAACGCGCCGCGACGATTCCCACGACGCCGGGATGCCAGCCTTCGCCCGCCGCCCAGACCAACGGCCCGTCGACCCCGCGCGCGCTGGCCTGTTCCAGCGCCTGTTCGCGGACTTGTTCCTCTACTGCGCGGCGTTCGGTGTTTAATTGGTCGAGCCGTTCGGCAAAAGCCACAGCTTCGTGCTTGTCACTGGTGGAGAGCAGCCGCGCGCCCAAATCCGCCTTGCCGATCCGCCCGCCCGCATTGACCCGCGGTCCCAGCAAATAGCCAAGGTGATAGCTGCTCGGTGCCTGATCCAGCCCGGCCACATCGGCCAGTGCGGTCAGCCCAACGCGTTCCCGGCGTGCCATCACTGCCAGCCCTTGTCTGACAAAAGCGCGATTCACGCCGATTAGCGGGGCGACATCCGCCACAGTGGCAAGGGCGACCAAATCAAGCAGCCCCATCAGGTCCGGTGGCTTGCGGCCTGCCGCGCGCATTTGCCGGTTCGCCTCTACCAACATCAAAAACACGACCCCCGCCGCACAAAGATGCGCCAAATCACCGCTTTCATCCTGCCGGTTGGGGTTCACCACGGCCATCGCAGGCGGCAGAGTTTCTCCGCCCAAGTGGTGATCCAGCACGATGACATCAGCGCCTTTGGCCGCCGCAATCGGTCCGTGGGACAGCGTGCCGCAATCGACGCAGATGATCAGGTCATGATCACGGGCCAGTGCCGCCATCGCATCGTCATTCGGGCCATAGCCCTCATCGATCCGATCGGGAATATAAAGTGTCGCTGCCAGTCCAAGATCGCGCAGCCATGTGATCAGCAGCGCGGAAGAGGCGCCGCCATCCACATCGTAATCGCCGAAAACCGCAATTCTTTCGCGGGCTTCAACCGCGGCCAGAAAACGCGTCGCCGCCTTTTCCATATCGCGCAACACGCGCGGGTCAGGCAGCAGGTCCCGCAGAGTCGGGGCCAGAAATGCGGTGCTGTCTTCGGGGTTCACCCCCCGCCGCGCCAACGTGCGGCAAAGCGGGGCGGGCAGGCCGGTTTCCTGCGCCATCGCCTCGGCCAGACGGTCCTCTTCGACAGAGGGTCCGACCCAGCGCCGCCCGGTGGCAGAGCTGGCGACATTCAGAAAGGCGGGTTTGTCGAGTGAGAGTGTCATGGCGGCGCACATTAGGGGCGCCGCCCCGGTTTAGCCAGTGGGGTTGCGGTAAATCATCCGCCGGACGGATCCGGTTTTCGACCGCATCAGAATCGTTTCCGCCGTCACAAACCCCACCTCGCGCTTGATGCCGGGGACAAGGCTGCCATCGGTGACGCCTGTCGCGGCAAAGATAACATCGGCGGTCACCAGATCATCGCGGGTATAAACCCGATCAAAATTGGTGATCCCGGCCTTTTTAGCGCGGGCCTTTTCATCGCCATTGCGGAAAATCAGCCGCCCGTAGATTTGCCCGCCCATACACTTCAATGCAGCGGCGGCCAGTACACCTTCGGGCGCGCCACCTGACCCCATGTACATGTCGATCCCGGTCAAATCCGGTTCAGCGCAATGCATCACCCCGGCCACGTCGCCGTCAGTGATCAGCCGGATCGCAGCATCCGTGCCGCGGATTTCTTCGATCATGTCTTCATGCCGGGGCCGTTCGAGCACGCAAACCGTAATATCGCGGGTCGAACACCCTTTGGCCGCCGCCAGGGCAGAGACACGTTCGGCAGGCGACATTTCCAGCGTCACGACCCCGGGGCGAAAGCCGGGACCAACGGCAAGCTTGTCCATATACACATCCGGCGCATGCAGCATTGACCCGCGGGGGCCCATCGCGATCACCGCCAGCGCATTTGGCATGTCTTTGGCGGTCAGCGTCGTGCCTTCCAACGGATCAAGCGCGATATCGACACCGGGGCCGGTCCCTGTCCCGACCTCTTCGCCGATATACAGCATCGGGGCCTCGTCCCGTTCACCTTCGCCGATGACGACTACCCCGGCAATGTCGAGCCGATTCAACTGGGTTCGCATCGCATCAACAGCCGCCTGATCCGCCGCTTTTTCATCGCCGCGCCCGATCAGCGGGGCACAGGCGATGGCGGCAGCCTCTGACACGCGGGCCAGACCAAGTGAAAGTGCACGGTCATTGAAATCTATTGTTTGGGTCATGGGCTGTCCTTTGATCGGTTGCGGGACGTAAACCGGGTTGGTGTGACGATCACAAGACTGTTTGCGCTAAAGTATTGGAAATCAAAAAGGCGATTTGCTATTATCTCGTCACGTATTTGGGTTGTATTAAGATTATTTTAAGGAATACGCACATGCGTTTTTACAGTGCAATCCTTGCGATTCTGATGATGGCCACGCTGCCTGCGACCGGCCACGCACATGGTGGCGGGCTGAATAGCGACGGTTGCCACACCCAGCGCAGCACCGGTTCCTATCATTGTCACCGCAGCCAGACATCACGACTAACGTCGCCCGCGCCTGTCAGCGGGGCGTTTCGCAATTGCACAGCCGCGCGGGCTGCCGGGTATCGTAACATCCGGCGCGGCTCCTATGGCTACGGGACACATCTGGACCGCGATAATGATGGGATCGCCTGCGAAGGTTAAACAGCCTCGATCCGGATCGCGACCGGTGTGCCAGAAACAACACCGGTCGATTTGAAATCGGCCAGGGCTTCTTCCAATGCGGTACGGGTTGTCTTGTGGGTCACGATCAGAACAGGCGCGTTAGTGTCCTGATGGCCGTATTGGCGCATGCGGTCGATCGAAATTCCCGCCTCTCCCAGTGCATGGGCGATCTTGGCCAGCGCGCCGGGCTTATCGAGCAGTTCCATCCGCAAATAATAAGGGGCAGGGACCGCCGCCCGTGCAGCCCGCGCTTTGTGCAGGGTGGTGGCAGACTGACCGAATGTAGACATACGCATGCCACGCGCCACATCCATCACGTCTCCCATCACAGCGCTGGCTGTCGGACCTTCGCCAGCGCCGGGGCCGCGCAGGACAATCTGACTGACCGCGTCGCCTTCAAGCACGACCATATTGGTGCCGCCCTGCAACTGACCAAGCGGAGAGCTTTCCGGCACAAGGCAAGGCGACATGCGCTGTTCCAGCCCGCGTCCGGTCATCTGCGCAACGCCAAGCAGCTTGATCTTATAGCCCATGTCGGCGGCCTGACGAATATCGTCAATAGTGATCGACCCGATGCCTTCCAGCTCAACCGCGTCGAAATCAACCTGCGTGCCAAACGCGATAGAGGCTAGCAGCGCAAGCTTATGCCCTGCATCAATGCCGCCCACGTCAAGCTGGGGATCAGCTTCCAGATAGCCCAGTTGATTGGCCTCTTGAAAGACCGCCTCATAGCTCAGCCCGGCATCTTCCATGCGGGTCAGGATATAATTGCAGCTGCCATTCATTACGCCCATGATGCGGGTAATCTCGTTCCCGGCCAGCCCTTCAGTCAGGGCCTTGACCACTGGAATGCCCCCGGCCACAGCAGCCTCGAACCGGATAACGCGGCCTGCGGTTTCGGCCAGCTCGGCCAGTTCTTGGCCGTGGATGGCCAGCAACGCCTTATTGGCGGTAACAACATCCTTGCCCGCGTGCAGCGCGGCTTCGGTTGCGTCCTTGGCAGGGCCATCATGCCCGCCCATAACTTCGACAAACACATCCACATCATCGCGCCGGGCCAGTGCCACCGGGTCATCTTCCCAGGCATAGGCCGACAAATCGACGCCGCGATCTTTGGTGTGGGACCGGGCGGAAACGGCGGTAATCACCACCGGACGGCCCGCGCGCTTTTCCAGCAATGCGCCATGTTTTCGCAGGATGCGGACAACGCCCACACCCACAGTGCCCAGACCCGCTATCCCAAGGCGCAGTGGTTCAGTCATCAGGGTTCATCCATCCTTTGCCGTCATCTATCGCGGTACTAGCGAATAGGGCGGGTCACTGCAACGCGGCGATCTCAATCGCGCGCAGCCGGGCGGCGCGGGCCTGCAAGGCGGCGATACGCGCGCCCATCGGATCGTCGATGGTTTGCGGTTCAGCGGCCATGCCCGCAGGCAAAGGCGCCAGCGTCGGATAAGGCGCATCACGTGCAGCATCGCTGATCGTGCCGTCAAGGGCCGGGAACTCTGCACAGGCCGCAAGGGCAAGGCTGAAAAGGATCAGTATCCGCATACGGCAGACATTAACTGTCTGTTCCAGCGGGGGAAAGAGCGATCATCAGGGGTTTCCAAATGAACGCCTGTTCAGTTACATGCCGGTCATGGCACGCAAACAAGGCTCTCACTCCGATATTACCGGCCCCAAGGTTCAAGATACGGCCTTGCGGCTTATCGCGCAGCATGGCTATGCGGCGGTGTCCATGCGCCAGATCGCGGCCGAGGTCGGGGTGCAGGCCGGTGCGCTTTATAATTATACGTCAGACAAGCAAAGCCTGCTTTTCGATCTGATGCAGCGCCATATGCAAGACCTGCTGGATGCGTTACACAAGGCCGATCTGCAAGGCGACGCGCTGGCGCGGCTCGAAACGTTCACCCGCTTCCATATCCGGTTCCATCTGCCTCGCTCCGATCAGGTGTTCGTGTCCTATATGGAACTGCGCAACCTCGACCCGGAAAATTTTGCCGCGATCGAGGCAATGCGCCGTCGCTACGAAGACGCGCTTGAAAGCATTTTGCGCGATGGCGAGGTCGAAGGTATTTTTCACGTGCCCGATACGCGGGTCACCACGATGGCGCTGATTGCAATGTTGACCGGGCTCAGCCATTGGTATCGCGAAGGTGGCCGACTGGCCATGAACACGATCGAAACGATCTATTGGGATCTGGTGCGCAAGGCGGTCACCGCCTGATATCACTGTCCGGAAAGGACCTGAGCGGATGACATTTCAACCGGATGAAAACGGGATCTATGCCATTGTGGCAGCTTCACCAGCGCGGCGCATCTTCGGCTGCGCGGTGCTGCTGCTGCTCGGAGGGCTGTTGCTCTATGTTGCATTGGCCAGCCCACCCAGCGCCGGATGGCTGATATTCATGCTGGTCTTCGGTCTTGGGGCACTATGGCTGGCTGAAATGGTCCGGCGCACAGGGCTAGGGCACGTCGAATTGACGGCAACAGAATTACGCGACAGCCACGGCCGGGTTCTCGCGCGTATGGAAGACATCGCACGGGTAGAGCGGGGGGCATTCGCCTTTCTCAAACCCTCCAACGGATTCACCCTGCGCCTGAAAGCACCAAAGCCCCGGGCTTGGGCACCGGGGCTTTGGTGGCGGTTGGGTCGCCGTGTGGGTGTCGGCGGGATTACATCCGCAGGTCAGGCAAAGTTCATGGCCGAACAAATCGCCTTCCGACTGGAAAGCTAAGTTCAGTCCGGATCACATTGAGGCGGATTTCCATCTTCATAATCAAAGCACACATTGGCGAATCGTGGGCGGATCACAGTGAAATTTGTGAATTCATGGCCGTCTAGGTTCGTTGTGACAAAAGGGCCAATACCTACTTCGAAGGGCGCCCGATATTTCATACGGGTTTCAACCAAAAACGCCCTGTCATTCGACGCCATAACAGGAAGCTGATCACTCAGCGCCTGTAGGCTTGCATCGTCGTGACCATCTGAATATCCGCCAGCAGTTTCCGACCAGATCATGGAGTGAACTTTACTTTCTCCATCATGGTCATAGGCGAAGTAGGTGACCCTGATGTCGGGGTCGTTATCGGCTTCAGCAAGAACCTGAAGCAACTCGTGGACCGCATCAATATAATCATAATTAATGGGATCTTCCTCGCGGCTAACCATATCAGCAATCGTCAAAGATGCGCGATTGCTGATCGCCTCGGCCCTGAAAATATCGAAATATACCAAGGTGGACATAAGCGCCCAAACAAGAATTGGTACAACGAGGAGGAGTTCGATCGAGATACTGCCCTCTTCCGTATTGCGAAACCGTATCAGTAAGTCGGATATCATTTTCATGTCTCGTCATCCTCTTGATAGGGTTCCACGACGAATGCTGATGTCGTTACCAAAGCATAGGATCCACCTGCAGCACCTCCGGCATTTTGCGTGGCAATGGCGGTTCCAAGTAAGGCAAGCGGCCCAATCATAAGTGGATCGAAACGTGCGCAGACCTTAATGATCATGAGTTCGTTATTACCGCCGGGCTGGAAGTTCGTAACCGGGTTCGACACCTCTCTGCGGTCAACGCAACTATACGAAGCATCAATTGCGTCCCAGTCTCGTAAATCACGGCGGATCATTTCAAGCTGCAACTGATTGACACAATTGGGGATGATGCTGGCTCTTTTACAAATCGCGTCCCGCAGTTCGTCACCTTTTATTTCTTGTGTCAGACGTCCGATCCGAACGTCCCGCACGGTAAGGTCAACCCCGCGCTCCAACATGACATGCCGCAGTGACAGCATGCCATTTTCATATGTCATGAGAAAGAACATCATAAACATGGGAAACACGAGTACGAATTCGAGCGTCGCGTTGCCGCATTCATCCTTGCGAAAGTTTCGCGCAAGGTCACGCAATTTGCGCATGTAGTCGATCATAGGCTCAGCCTCAGGTCAGTGATCTGGTCGGCAATTTGTCCGAAAATCGTATCAAGTGCCTTACCTTCCGTTTCATAATAACGCCCCGGTGAAGCACACTCTTCCATTTCATCCTCTCCGTGGCCAGTCGCACCCATAGCGATGGTAAAGACCGTAATATTTGCGTCTCTGGCTTGTTTGCAGATGGCCTGCAGCCTCTGGTCGGCCTGATTTGCTGTATAGCCAGTGTGGGTATAGTCGTTGAGCCTTGTATTGTTTCTGTATCGAGCCCAGTGATTGAAGTTGTCGTTGCCCCACTGCAACCTTTCGGCGGCTGTGTTGTACCGGTTTGCGTTGAGCCGGCGTCCGGCAACGTTTTCGCCGTCTGTCATAAGCACCAGATACTTAACTGTCGTTGCTTCGTTTTCCGGCGCTATATACTCTGACGGTCGCGATCCAGCGAATGCTGCATCTACAGATGGAACGCCGCTAAGAAGATCTCTCATCGAGGGGTCCAAAAGCGAGACTCCCCATTTTGCACCCATATGGATAGCGGTATATGTCCGTGGGCTGAGCTCCTTGATCGCGTCCGTTAGAGTGGTGGCGTTTTGGCTCAGGGGGATGATCCCTTCATAAGATTCTTTCGGGCAACTTGGCTCGAGAACGCCAGAGTAACGCTCATTCGTGTAGTAATCGAAGTATTCAACTTGCTCGTATTCACGGGAAGTATTGAATACGGTAGTTTCGTATTCCCACGGTTCAAAGTCCACGCAGCGCGCAGGATTGTCAAAGGACGCAACCACACGACCGCGCCGGTCTAAATCCTCCAATAGAGTGGGGCCGGTATTGAGTGCTGCAAAGAGTTCGTCCCCAATACTCACGTTGGCAGAATATGTGACAAGTGAAATCGAGACTTGATCCTTGTATTCAGGCTGCAGCAAATCTTCGACGAAGCCTGACGCAGCCTCGCGAAGTAACTCATATTTGCGCTTGCCGCCGGTACCATCTACCTTGTCATTCATTGACCCCGAGATATCGAGCACCAAAGAAATTTCGATGTTCCCGGCACCCTCAATGGCTTGAGCAGCTGCAGGGGCATCAAGCTCGTCAATGCCAATCAGTCTTAAGTAGAACGTATTCAGGTTTAGGCTCGATTCGACTGAAACAGACCGAGAGCCAACGACATCAACCACACCCGGTGTGCCGATAATAGTTCCATCAAACCCGGCCTTGTCAAAATAGTCGACAACAACATCAGCCGGCGCGAGGTCTTGGTCCAGTTCCGCAGCTGCGAGCACGGCCCGGTCGGCAACGCTTTGCAGAGCAACGCGGCGGGATTCGAATCGCATAAAGTCAACGGCCATGCCGCCCAAGACTAACATGACAACCAGAAGCAACAGCGTCAGCACAATTAGACCGCCATCTTCTTCCTGCCGGAACCGGCGTATGAAGTTCACCCAACACGCGCGCCGTCCGGCGGCATCATAGCGACTGATAGATTGCACATATCTCATAGCAGCATTCCCGACCATTTTGTTCCCCCATACCCATAATCATTGCGATCATGACCTCATTACTCTTAATCAATCATCATAGTCATTTCGCTGTGGCGAAATTTGGGCGCTCTGGCGGTGTTTCGCTTAGCGCCTTATCTGCTCTCGCCACATTGCGGGGGTTCGCTCTTGACTGTGCGCATTCGCGAAACAAAGCTAGGCAGGTCAAATCACTGGCAAAGGCTAACCGTGCGGGAAATTTTACTTTTTTAGCGTTGCTGCCCGCTTTTTAGACGCTTTTTGCCGAATCGGCGTTAGAACGAGGGCGCGAGCGTCTGCCGCAGACAATCCTGATTCCGGTATCAAGAAGGAAAAGTGATGACATCCCAACAGCCTGTTAAGGAACCCAGCTTTCGTGAATCCGTCGATATCATGTTCAACCGGGCCGTGGCCTTGATGGACCTCAGCCCGGGGCTGGAGGAAAAGATCAGGGTCTGTAACGCAACCTATACGGTTCGCTTTGGGGTGCGACTGCGCGGCGGGATACATACGTTCACCGGCTATCGTTCGGTCCATTCCGAACATATGGAACCGGTCAAAGGCGGTATTCGGTATGCCATCGGCGTCCATCAGGATGAGGTAGAAGCGCTGGCCGCACTCATGAGCTACAAATGCGCGCTGGTCGAAGCACCGTTTGGCGGATCCAAGGGCGGACTGCGTATCGACCCACGCGAATGGAACGAGCATGAGCTGGAACAGATTACCCGCCGTTTCGCTTATGAGTTGATCAAGCGCGACCTGATCAATCCGGCACAGAACGTGCCTGCCCCTGACATGGGCACGGGCGAACGCGAAATGGCCTGGATGGCCGACCAATACAAGCGGATGAACACCACAGACATCAACGGGGCTGCCTGTGTCACGGGCAAACCGCCCCATGCAGGCGGCATCGCTGGCCGGGTCGAGGCAACCGGCCGTGGCGTGCAATACGCGTTGCGTGAATTTTTTCGCCACCCAGAAGATGTGGCCGTCACCGGGCTGACCGCCGGTCTTTCAGGCAAGCGGATCATCGTGCAGGGCTTGGGGAATGTGGGCTATCACGCCGCGAAATTCCTGTCCGAAGAAGACGGCGCGCTGATCACAGGGATCATTGAACGGGACGGGGCGATCTATAACGACAAGGGTCTCGACGTCGAAGCGGTGCATGCATGGATCGCCAAACACGGGGGCGTGGCCAGCTTTCCTGATGGGCACCATCAGCCTGATGGGGCCGCACTGCTCGAAGCGGAATGCGACATCCTGATCCCGGCTGCGCTGGAAGGTGTGATCAACATGCAAAACGCGGCCCGTGTTCAGGCCCCGCTGATTGTCGAAGCAGCGAATGGTCCGGTCACCGCCGGCGCAGATGAAATTCTGCGGGACAAGGGCTGCGTGATCATCCCCGACATGTATGCCAATGCGGGCGGTGTGACCGTGTCCTATTTCGAATGGGTCAAGAACCTGAGCCATATCCGCTTTGGCCGGATGCAGCGGCGACAGGAAGAAGCGCGGCACCAGCTGGTCGTCGATGAACTGGAGCGGCTGTCTTCGGACAAAGGGCTGGGCTGGTCGCTGTCACCAAATTTCAAAGACAAATACCTGCGCGGCGCGGACGAGCTTGAACTGGTCCGTTCCGGGCTGGATGACACGATGCGAGCGGCCTATCAGGCGATGCGGACCGTCTGGCACGGGCGCGAAGACGTACATGACCTGCGCACGGCGGCCTATCTGGTCTCGATCCAGCGGGTTGCCGAAAGCTATCGCGCCAAGGGACTCTGACACCCGCGCAAGGGCGAGATACTATTCCCCAACGACAGGAGGCCGCGACAAAACTGCGCGGCCTCCTTTTTTTAACCCGAATGCGGGAATAAACACACCTCTCCGGACGTTACTGAAGAGAAGCGGTTGCTTCACCCAGTTCAGTCAGTGACCCGCGCCCAGAGCGCAATATTCCGGAGGCCCGATCACATATGCCCATTGCTTTCTCTGCGCCCCTTGTGCGCAAGCGCCGCCTTGTCCGGCACGTTATCGCAAGCGCAAAGCCATGAAGGTTTGTATGTTCAGGCCGCGCAATCGTGTCGCGGGTCAGGCGCAGTTCATGACAATCAGCCAGACAGAAGCGCTACAGCAGCTTCAAGAAATGCGTGAATATCAACAACTCAAGCAGCTCATCGGCAATCACATCAATGAGGTGGTTGAAAGCTTTGATGGCTTTATGCAGCAAAGTTTACACCGCGGTATCTATCACCCGACGGCTCCGGGCCTGCGTATCAAAGTAAGTCAGCAGTATGGCAAGGAGAGTGATCTGGATCCATACCGCGATATATTGAAACTGGAACGGCAGGCTTTGCTAAAGATGCGCAGCGAAATCTCCGAGGTTTGGCAATTGGCGAATGATGGACGCTTGCATGCCAGATTGCAGCAAGAGCATCTGGCCCCCGAAGACTATGGCGCATCCGCGAGAGATAGCGATCTTGAAAAGTCAGTCAAATGGGCCTTTAGCCGGGGCAAAGATAACCCGGACGCGACCGTCGCGCATCGGATTCGTCAAACCCTGCGTTACGCAGTGCTGCATCTTGATCTGCGTGATATGGCCACTGCCGATTACCTGCACGTCAATTTGGTAGATCAAAACAGCCTCCCGCCCTATCGCAGGCATCATCCGGGTGTCGGATATTGCAGCACGGGGGGTGGGCGCGCAATGCAGGACGCCATGGAAGTCCTGTCTCAGGGATTTGCCGTAAAGGCGTGTAGTGGCGCAAACATGTGGGATGATCTTGCGTGCTTTTTATTGGGCGCGCATATACGCGCGCAGCCCTATAGCGACGGCAATAAGCGTGTCGCGCGCGCGCTTTACGCCGCCGCGCTGCTCAAGGGCGACCGCCCCTTCTGTGTTCCTAATCGGAACTTGGAAGTGACGCTTATGGGCGCGCACTTTGTGAAATAAAAGGCAAAGGCGCCTGCACAAACAAAACCGGCGGTGATCAGCATCGCCGTCCGGTGCGTCGATCACATTCTCTGCGCATATGCCACGTCCCGCATGGCAATGGCACGCCGCATGTAATAGAAACTGTCCCCATGAGTCTGCCCCCCGGTTTCCTTGATGAACTACGCACACGACTGTCCCTTGGGCAAGTTGTCGGGCGCAAGGTCATGTGGGATCAGCGCAAGTCGAATCAGGGCAAGGGCGATCTCTGGGCCTCATGCCCGTTCCATCAGGAAAAGTCCGCCAGCTTCCACGTCGATGATCGCAAGGGGTTCTACTATTGCTTTGGCTGCCACGCCAAAGGCGATGCGATATCCTTTGTGCGCGAAACAGAGAATGTGGATTTCATGGAGGCGGTCAAGATACTGGCTGCCGAGGCCGGGATGCCGATCCCCGAACGCGACCCGCAGGCACAGCAAAAGGCCGATCACCGGACACAGCTGATCGACGTGATGGAACAGGCGGTGCAATGGCACCGGCTGCAATTGCAAACCGGCGGCGCGGCAGAGGCGCGCGATTATCTGGCCCGGCGCGGCCTGTCGCCCGAAGCGCAGACGCGTTGGGAAATCGGCTTTGCCCCGACCAATGGTGGGGTCCTGTCCCATCTGACGGGCAAAGGGGTCGCGCAGAAATTGGTCGTGGATGCCGGGCTGGCCGCAGAAAGCGACCGGGGCGGCGCCCCGTATGACCGGTTCCGGGGGCGCATCATGTTCCCGATCCGCGATGCACGCGGGCGGGCCATTGGCTTTGGTGGCCGGGCGATGGACCCGAACCACCCGGCAAAATATTATAACTCACCCGAAACCGCGCTGTTCGACAAAGGGCGCAGCCTGTTCAACCATGGCCCTGCGCGCGAGGCAGCAGGCAAGGGCAAGCCGTTGATCGTCGCCGAAGGCTACATGGATGTGATCGCGCTGGCAGAGGCAGGGTTCACCGCCACCGTCGCCCCGCTGGGCACCGCGATCACCGAAGATCAACTGCGGCTGCTGTGGCGGGTGGCGGATGAACCGATCATCGCGCTTGATGGCGACACGGCAGGGCTGCGGGCCGCGATGCGGGTGATTGATATCGCGCTGCCACTGCTCGAGGCAGGCAAATCCTTACGCTTTGCGCTGATGCCCGAAGGGCTGGACCCCGACGATCTGATCAAGGCCCAAGGGGCAGGGGCGATGCAAAAACTGCTCGATGCCGCGATCCCGATGGTGCAGCTGCTTTGGCGGCGCGAAACAGAGGGCAAGGTTTTTGACAGCCCCGAACGCAGGGCGGCACTCGACAAAGCATTGCGCGAGAAAATCAAACTGATCGCCGACCCGTCGATCCGCAATCACTATGGTGAGGCGATCAAAGACCTGCGCTGGGCCTTGTTCAAAGGGGCAAAACCTGCGGCACGACGGGGCGCAGAGGCACATCGGCGCTGGACACCCGGCAAACAGGACCCGTGGAAGCGCGAGATTGCACCAGTCGCAGGCAGCAAAATGTCGGCGCTGGGGGCAGGGGCTATGGATGAAGATCACATGCGCGAGGCGGTGATCCTTGCCACGCTGATCACCGTGCCGGCACTGGCATCGGAATTCGAAACGGCGATCGAACAGATGGAATGCCATGATCCCACCTATCGCGACATCCATGCCAGCCTTCTGCGCCATTTTGGCACAATGGCGCTGCATGACGCGATCCGGGGCGATCTGGGCGAAATGCCCCTTGAAAAGCTCTTTGGTCAAAGCCATGTAGCCATCAGCCCCGCGCTGCGCAGGCCGGGGGAGACTGAAATCGCGCGCCTTTGCCTTGCCGAAGAATTTGCCAAGCTTACTGCCCGTCGCGGTCACGCGCGCGAGATCGAAGACGCCGTCGAAGATCTCAGCGGTGTGGCAGATGAAGGTCTGACATGGCGGTTGGCGCAAGCATCGGCCGCATTGGACCGGGCCGGGCGCGGCGACAACGAAGACAGGGCTGAATATGAACTGGGTGACAACGGTGCGCGGATGAAGAAAGACGAGTTGAGCGCCTTTGATCAACTGCTGAGTCAGATCGACTTTGCCAAGGGCGCGCGGCGTCCTAAATCCTGATCTAGGCCACAGTCTTTAAGAATAAGGCGTAACCTGCTTGCGAATCACCGGAATGCGCGGTTGATTCGCCTCTAACCGAATCGGCCGAATCATACCGGCTGCAAGACATTGCTTCAGAAAGGGCCCCTGCATGGCTGCCAAGGATACCGAAGATCGCAAGGATGCAGACCAGGACGGTGATATCAGCCTTGATATGAGCCAGGCCGCGGTCAAAAAGATGATCGGTGAGGCACGGGAACGCGGCTACATCACATATGACCAGCTGAACGCGGTTCTGCCGCCGGATCAGGTGTCCTCTGACCAAATCGAAGACGTGATGTCGATGCTGTCCGAAATGGGCATTCAGGTCACCGAAGAAGAAGAATCAGAAGAAGCCGAAGACGACAACAAAGGCGGCACCGAGGTCGCGACCATCGCCGGGTCCCGCGATGTGACCATCGGCGGTGCCGAGGCTGAAAAACTCGACCGCACCGATGACCCGGTCCGCATGTATCTGCGCGAAATGGGCTCTGTCGAACTGCTCAGCCGCGAGGGCGAAATCGCCATCGCCAAGCGGATCGAGGCTGGTCGTAACACAATGATCCTCGGGCTTTGCGAAAGCCCGCTGACCTTTCAGGCGATCACCATCTGGCGCGACGAATTGCTGTCAGAGGATATCTTGCTTCGCGATGTAATCGACCTTGAAACCACTTTCGGCAATCAGCTGGGCGAAGACGGGGAGGAACCAGTCGTCGCCCCTGTCGCCGATGCGGCCCCCGCCGAAAAGCAGGAGACACAGGAACTCGACGCCGACGGCAATCCGATTGCCAAGGAAGATGACGACGACGAAGATGATCAGGCGAACATGTCGCTCGCCGCGATGGAAGCCGCGCTGAAACCGCGCGTGCTGGAAACGCTCGAAATCATCGCCCGCGACTTTTCCCTGCTGTCAGACATGCAAGACGCACGTATGTCCGCCACCCTGAACGAGGATTCGTCATTCTCTGAAAAGGAAGAGAAACGATACCAGCAACTGCGCTCTGAAATCGTGCAACTGGTGAACTCGCTGCACCTGCACAACAACCGGATCGAAGCGCTGATCGACCAGCTTTACGGCATCAACCGCCGGATCATGTCCATCGACTCTGCCATGGTCAAACTCGCCGATCAGGCCCGGATCAACCGCCGCGAATTCATCGAAGCCTATCGCGGGCGCGAGCTGGACCCGAACTGGCTGGAAGACATGTCCGCGAAATCCGGTCGCGGCTGGCAGATGATGGTCGAAAAATCGACTGGCAAGATCGAAGAACTACGCGGCGACATGGCCCAGGTCGGCCAATATGTTGGCGTGGACATCACCGAATTCCGCCGCATCGTACAGCAGGTCCAAAAGGGCGAAAAAGAAGCGCGGCAGGCCAAAAAAGAAATGGTGGAGGCGAACCTGCGTCTCGTCATCTCCATCGCCAAGAAATACACCAACCGTGGCCTGCAATTCCTCGACCTTATTCAGGAAGGGAACATCGGCCTGATGAAGGCCGTGGATAAGTTCGAATATCGCCGCGGTTATAAATTCTCGACCTACGCCACTTGGTGGATCAGGCAGGCGATCACCCGGTCGATTGCCGATCAGGCCCGCACGATCCGTATTCCGGTGCATATGATTGAAACGATCAACAAACTGGTCCGCACCGGTCGCCAGATGCTGCATGAAATCGGCCGCGAACCCACGCCCGAGGAATTGGCAGAAAAGCTGCAAATGCCTTTGGAAAAGGTCCGCAAGGTGATGAAAATCGCCAAGGAACCAATTTCACTGGAAACCCCCATCGGGGACGAGGAAGACAGCCAGCTTGGCGACTTCATCGAAGACAAAAACGCGATCTTGCCGCTGGATTCCGCCATTCAGGAAAACCTGAAGGAAACCACCACGCGGGTACTGGCCTCACTGACGCCACGCGAAGAACGCGTGCTGCGCATGCGTTTCGGCATCGGCATGAACACCGACCACACGCTCGAAGAGGTCGGCCAGCAGTTCAGCGTCACCCGCGAACGGATCCGCCAGATCGAAGCAAAAGCACTGCGGAAGCTCAAGCACCCCAGCCGAAGCCGGAAACTGCGGAGTTTCTTGGATCAGTAATCATAAAGGCGCCTCCGGAAACGGGGGCGTTTTTTGTTTGAGTTTTCAAGCCTAAACTTGCGTGTTTATTGGCCGACACCCCGTGTCGGTCAGCGCCCGACCCTCCCCCCGGGAGGGCGCATTTCATGCCCCCTGCGCTATCGCGCGCTACGGCCTCAATCGCTCCACCGGAGCGATTGCAAGACGGCCTTCGCCCCAGGGTCGGGCGCTGACCTTTGCAGATGTTGGGGCAGCAGAGGGATATCGACCTCTCTCAATAAAACTGCGCAATCTTCTCCAGCGGCTTCTTCATCTTCGCCACCTCCGGTACAGTCGCATTCGCCGCCGTGTGACCCACGGTCAGGATCATCACAGGTTTCTCTGATGCGGGTCGGTCCAGCGCATCGTTCAGGAACTTCATCGGGTTCGGTGTGTGGGTCAAGCAGGACAGGCCCGCATGATGCAGCGCCGCAATCAGAAAACCGGTAGCGATGCCGACACTTTCAGGCACGTAGTAATTCTTGTAGCGGGTGCCATCATCAAACTCCCCCCAGCGCTGGGCAAAGATCACGATCAGCCAAGGGGCGGTGGTCAGATGCGGCTTGGACGCATCGGTGCCAATCGGTTCCAGCGCCTTGATCCATTCATCACTCGCCCCGCCGTCATAGAACTTCTGCTCTTCCGCCTCGGCCTCTGCCCGGATGCGCGCCTTAAGCGAAGGATCAGAAACCGCCGCAAAGAACCAAGGCTGATGGTTCGCCCCGGATGGGGCACCGCCCGCCGTCAGCAGACAGTGTTCAATAATCGCGCGCGGCACGGGACGGTCCGAGAAGTCACGGATCGAATGGCGCTGCGCCATGAAGGTGCGAAAATCCTGCGCGCGGGCTGCGGCCTCTGCATCGGTCAGTGCCACCCGGTTGGGCAGTGGCATGGCCTTGTATGATATCTTTTCCTTGGCAAACATCGCCACCTCCTCCTGTTTGCGCGCAACAAATCAGCAATCCGGCGGCGATGAAAGCGTAAAGGCGCGCTAGCTTGCCAGCGCCTGTTTGACCGTCTCTGAAATCGGCGTGACCGGACGACCGATCAGGCGCGACAGGGTTTTGCTATCGTCATACAGCGCGCCATCTGCCGCCCTTGCATCGCTGTCTGCCAGAATACCGGCAAAGGCCGGGGGCAGGCCCGCGTCTTGCAGCGCTGCGGCGAATGCCGATTCCGGCATGTCGGTATAGGCCACGGGCTTGCCCGCCGCCGCCGAGACCACCTGCGCATAATCCGCCAGGGTGATCCCGGTATCGCCAGCCAATTCCAGCACCGCACCATCATGCCCGCCCGCCAACACGATTGCCGCCGCCTCTGCGTAATCCGCGCGCGGTGCGACGGACAAGCGGCCCGCCCCGGCCGCGCCAAAATGCTGACCCAGCGCCAGATCCTGCGCCAGAGTCATTGTCAGGTTCTCTGAATACCAGCCGTTGCGCAGAAACGTGTAGGGAATGCCGCTGGCCTGTATCGTTTCTTCGGTGATCTTGTGCTCGGCGGCCAGCGCCATTGGCGACGCCTGGGCATTCAGGATCGAGGTATAGGCGATAAAGCCAACGCCCGCGTCTTGTGCTGCGCTGACCGCATTGCCGTGCTGGCGTACCCGTTCACCCACGGCGGACGAGGAAATCAGCAAAAGCCGGTCCACCCCGTCAAAGGCCGCGCGCAGGCTGTCGCGGTCGTCGTAATCGCCCTTGCGGGTCGCGAGGCCCTTGGCGGCATAGGTTGCGGCGGCTTCATCACTGCGCACCAATGCGACGATCTCGGCGGCAGGCACATGGGCTGCCAGTGCATCCACCACCAGCGCGCCCAATTGACCAGAGGCTCCTGTGACCATGTATGTTGTCATCTTCGTGTCCTTTTAGTTTCGAATCGAATATAGGTCTCAGATAGAGACCTGATCCGATCCGCGTAAGGAGGCAGGTTTTTGTGCAAAGGTAACATAAGGGGAACCACCATGCGGGATGGTAGGATGGATCGGCTGGCGCAATGGCAGGCACAAGGCTTTGATCCGGGCAACTGCCCGGTACGCATGGTGCTGGATCATGTGGCCGCGAAATGGACCTCGCTGATCCTGCTGGAACTTGCCCGTGGGCCACAGCGGTTCAACGCGCTGGGCCGTGCTTTACCCGATATTTCCAAGCGGATGCTGACCCAATCCCTGCGTGATCTGGAACGTGACGGGATGGTCACGCGCACCGTCTACGACACAAAACCGCCCAGCGTGGAATACGCACTGACCGCCATTGGACATTCATTTATGGGGCCGTTCGGACAGCTGCTCGACTGGGCGGAAAAGCACTTTTCGCCAATTCAAGAGGCGCGCGATGTTTTTGATGCCAACTGACTGTGCAGCGGCGCGCAAGTCAGAGGGCTATTTTGCAGATTGATTGGGAACTTTGCGTGGCCATATGCGTTTGCATGCAAGGAGAACACGATCATGACCCACAAGACAACGCTTGCAGCACTGCTCGCTTTCGTGGCTTTCGCCACCACCGCGCAAGGCTACGCCACCCTGCCAGTTGAAACGATTGCTGATATGGTCAGCAATGAGCAGCAAATCACACCAGATAGCGGTATCTGCATCATGCCACTTGATCGCAATCTCGCCGCGATCGCGCCGACTCCATCCACGCCTGAAAGCGCAACAGGCGAAGTTCAGGCCTGCCTCAGCAGCTGATCTGTTTTTACACTTTCATAACCTTCTACGCCTATCCGTCGTGACACACGCAAACGTGAAAATGGTTATGAAATGGTAAAGATGTACAGCGCCCTCTCGGCGTTCTTGATGGGTTGTATTGTCCCGGAGGCTGGACATACCTATGCTGTCCAGCCCGGTAGTCTTTTCCAAAATACGAAAATCCTGACCGTGCCAGACAGGCCAACTTGCCTGCCACCATATCTGGCACGGGAATATGGTGTACCTGCAAAGCAGGCACAGCAGGCCAAGGCTTGCGTCAGCCGGTAAGACCGCGCAAAAACGGCGCATG
Source organism: Loktanella agnita (assembly GCF_046640325.1). Lineage (NCBI taxonomy): Bacteria > Pseudomonadati > Pseudomonadota > Alphaproteobacteria > Rhodobacterales > Roseobacteraceae > Loktanella > Loktanella agnita. The sequence goes on from NZ_JBJMBF010000004.1 coordinate 58,591, forward strand.
CAAACCCGTTTCCAGATTTCGACGCGCGGCCCCGGCCTTTATGAATTCACCCGCGATGTGGCGGATTGGGTGCAAGGCACCGGTCTGTTGACACTATTCATTCAGCACACATCGGCCAGTCTGGTCATTCAGGAAAACGCCGATCCAGAGGTGCGCAGCGATCTGCAAAACTTCTTTGCCCGGTTGGTGCCATCAACCACCGACCCGTCAATGGTCTATCTGACCCATACCTACGAAGGCCCCGACGACATGCCCGCCCATATCAAGGCGGCGCTGCTGCCAACGCATCTTAGTATCCCGGTGACAGAAGGGCGTCTGGCGCTCGGCACTTGGCAGGGGATTTATCTTTTTGAACACAGGGACAACCCGCATCAGCGGACTGTGATTGCGCATCTGGGGTGATCAGCCTTGCCTGCGCTACGGCCCGCCGATACCAAAGGGGTGGTTCGCAATTAATTGGGAAGTGGCGCAAATGCTGGCACGGGCAACATTGTTTTTACTGGGTATGACTTCTGCGGCGCAAGCTGCCTGCGACGCTGGCGAACAGACATTCATGTCCTGTCAGATTGCAGGGGACGACAGGCTGCTGTCGGTGTGCTTCGATGAGGCCACGGCCCACTATAGCTTTGGCCCCGCAGGCAAACCGGAACTGACGCTGGACGAACCGATCACCACGCTACACTACACCCCGTGGCCCGGCGTTGGCCGTGCCATCTGGGAAAGCGTCACCTTTCACAACGACGCCTACAGCTACACCGTTGCGGGCGGTTTCGACCGTATGTTCGATGATGAAAGTGACGCTGATGATGTGTCCCGCCATTTCGGAAACGTCACCGTGCGCCGCGGTGAAACAATCGTGGCAGAGCTGCAGTGTGACCCTGAAACTGTAGATTTCGCGTGGGGCGAAGGCTTATGGTCCGCCAAGCAGGCGGCTGATCAGGAATGGGACCGGGCCGCGCAAAGATGGGTCACCGTCCCCGACTGAAGGGGGGGTCACGTCCCATGATCTAGCGGCGCAAATTGACCTCTACCCAAAACCTATCCGCCTGCATATAGTATCTGTGGATAACTGGGGGGCAGGCACAATGCATAGACCCCGAAATGATAGATAAGGACGATAAATGCGGTGCCCCTTTTGCGGAAATGTTGACACCCAGGTAAAGGATTCTCGCCCGGCAGAAGACCACGCTGCGATCCGTCGCCGTCGCTTCTGCCCGGCCTGCGGGGGGCGGTTTACGACCTATGAACGGGTGCAGCTGCGCGATCTGGTAGTGATCAAGACCAATGGGCGGCGCGAAGATTTTGATCGGCCCAAATTGGAACGCTCAATCCGCATCGCCCTGCAAAAACGCCCTGTCGCACCCGAACGGATAGATCAGATGATCAGCGGCATCGTGCGGCGTCTGGAAAGCATGGGCGAAACCGATATCCCCTCTGGCACAATCGGCGAGATCGTGATGGAAAGCCTCGCCCGGATCGACACTGTCGCCTATGTGCGCTTTGCCAGCGTCTACAAAAACTTCCAGGCCGCTGATGATTTCGACAAATTCGTCAGCGAACTGCGCCCCGACGTCCCGGAAGAGTGAGCAGCACCAGTGACGCCCGCTTCATGGCGCTCGCCCTGTCACTGGGGCGGCGCGGCATGGGCCGTGTCTGGCCAAATCCGGCGGTGGGCTGTGTCATCGTCAAGGACGGCCAGATCGTCGGGCGCGGCTGGACAGCGGACGGCGGGCGGCCCCATGCGGAAACAGGCGCGCTCGCGCAGGCCGGTGGCCGCGCGTGCGGTGCCACCGCCTATGTCACGCTGGAACCCTGCGCGCATCACGGCCAGACCCCGCCTTGTGCGGCGGCCTTGATCAACGCCCGCGTGGCACGGGTTGTGGTGGCCATCGGCGACCCGGACAGCCGCGTGGCGGGGCGGGGCCTTACGATGTTGCGCGATGCGGGGATCACTGTGGACATTGGCATCCTTCAGGACGCCGCCGCGCGGGATCACGCAGGTTTCCTGCTGAACCGGTCGCAAAACCGCCCCTTTGTCACGCTAAAGCTCGCTAGCACTTTGGACGGGCGCATCGCCACCGCATCCGGCGAAAGCCAATGGATCACCGGCCCCGCCGCCCGGCAAGCGGTGCACGCAATGCGCGCGCGCCACGATGCAGTCATGGTGGGTGCCGGAACGGTCCGGGCCGATGATCCATCGCTGACGGCGCGCGGCATGGGCGATGTGCCGCAGCCGGTGCGCGTCGTGATTTCGCGGGGCATGAAAATCCCCGAGACATCACAACTGGCCCGCACCGCGCGCGATGTGCCGGTCTGGCTTTGCCACGGGCAGGGGGCAGATGTGGATCGCTGGACCAATCAGGGGGCTGTCAGCTTGCCTTGTGCAACGACGGCGGGGCAGGTCGACCCGCACGCGGCCTTGCGGGCGCTGGCAGACAAAGGGATTACCCGCGTCTTCTGCGAAGGGGGCGGCATGCTCGCCGCCTCGCTGCTCACGGCGGATCTTGTCGATGCGCTGGTGGTGTTCTCTGCGGGCATGGCCATCGGGGCCGAAGGCACCCCGTCACTCGCCGCAATGGGCATTGACCGATTGACGAATGCGCCACGTTTCCGGCTAGACAGCTTGCGGCAGGTTGGCGACGATGTGATGCAATGCTGGGGACGCTAGCGGACACGCGCTACCGCCACAAAAACGCATAGCTCGCAAACAGCCCCTGCAATTTCGCCACCAGCCGGTTCATCCGCCCCGGCGCGGGAATGTCATCATGCTCCAGCCGATCCACGATCACCTCTGCCGGGCAGGGCAGGCCGGTCACGGGATCGAAATAGCGGGGATAATCAATCAGACAGGCATGCACCAGCGCGGTCAAATCAGGGCGTGCCACACGGCGGGTGATCGGCATCGCACGATCATCGGTCAGCCCCCAACCCGCATAAAAAGGCGAGCCAAGACAAACCACCCGCTTTCCGCGCAACAGCGCCTCGAACCCAAGCAGTGAAGTCATCGTCCAAACCTCATCCACCGCCTCGATCGCGGCAACAGGGTCAGCCCCAGTCAATATCACATCCGCAAAGGCATCCGCATCCGGCACGGCACCCGGACGCAACCCTGCTTCCACATCCGGATGCGGTTTATACAGGACAATAGCCGCCGGATTGGCCGCACGCACCGCCTCAAGCAAGGCGCGATTGGTCTTCACCGCCTCTGTGCCCAACCGGATCGCCGCATCATCCTCCACCTGTCCGGGCACCAGAATACGGCGGCCCTTGGGCACGTCCGGCAGCGGCACACGATCCGATAGATTGTATTTCGACAGGCGGGCATCGGTGATCTGTGCGATCAACGCGGTGGCACGGGCACGTGCGCCGCTTTCCAGATCGCCACTCGCATTGATCAACCCTTCCAAACGGCTCGGGCGGGTCGCATCGTAATAAATACCTTCATCATCCAGCACGAGACTCAGCGGTGCGATCAGATCAGCCCCCAACCCGCGGGATCGTATAAACCCGTCCTCGACCAACACCGCATCATGCGCGCCGGTGCCGCCCCAGCGCATCAGAGGCCGCCCCGTGGCCTTTGCCTTGGCGAAGGCACCGCTGTCAGCCATGAATTGCACTTTGTTATACGCCCCGAAAAACCGCTGCAGCGGCGCGCGTTTCCACAGGCGCATATCGGCGGCAACCCAGCCCGCATGATCATCGCGCCAGGCACGGGCCATTACGTTCATCGTGGCGGCGGCCTCTTCAAAAGAACAAACCCGATCATGATAGGGGTCATACCACGTAGGATAACGGATCATCGCCGCTGCAAACAGTTGCGCGCGAGTCAGCTTGCGCTGGCGGCGTTGTAAGGGCGCGCGGTCATCGGTCAGCCCCCATCCCATGTAAAACGGCTGCCCAAAAATCACCGGCTTATGCCCCGCCAAAATCGCCTCAAACCCTAGCTGCGAACTGACCGTGTAAACGGCAATCGCCCCTTCAAACAGCACCCAAGGTGACATCGGGGCGGTGCTGATACTGATCAGATCATCAGCATCATCCGGCCCGAAATAACTGTCGCGGTGACCTGCGACGCTTTCAGGATGGGTCTTGATTACAATCCGCGCACCGGGATGTTCGGTGCGGGCATAAAACAACATCTCGCGGAACGTATTGCTGTCGGCCCCGCTGGCGCGAATTGATGCATCCTTGCGGGATTGGTCGATCAGCAGCACGTAGCCCGGCGCGGGGGCGGGCAGGGTCGGATCGAACGCATTGTATTTCGACAGATGGCCTGCACGCAGCGCAGCGATCCCAGCCCGCGCCCGGTCCAGCAGGACCGTATCGTCCAGCGGATCCTCGGCCAGCATCACTTCCAGATCAGACGGCATAGCAGGGTCGAAATGCACACCGCGCCGGTCAATATTCAGTCCGATCGGCGGATCACCATCGCGGCCCAGCCGGACAGAGCGCAGGAATGTATCCTCCACCCGCACCACAGGGGCATCGCGGCGGGCGGCAACAGCTTCGCCCCGCGGGGCGGTGGGGCTTTGGCCCCAAACACCTACCAGATCACCATCGCCCGGGGCGCCCAGCCGGATATCAAATCCGGCCAGATCAAGAATGCGCCGCACCCGCCCTTGGGTTAGAAACCCACCATTATAAACATAGAGCTGTGCGCGTCGCCGATCATTCATGCGCGCACGCTATGCGATGCCCCGCAGCTTGACCAGAGTACCCGATCGCCGGCCCTCCGGCTTGGTCAAAAGCGCGTCATAGGGGTCTGGCTCAGCCAGCATCATATCCACGATATGGCGCAACAACTGCCGCCGGCCCTTGCGCGAATAATACCCCCCCGGCACCTGGCTGGTTTCCAGCAAAAACTGCCGATATGCGCGATACGCCTGCGCATCCGGGCGTCCGGGCCGGGCGAAGAAATCGGACAGCGCCTGCTGCGAGACGAATTCAGGCTTGTCATAGACCGATGCGCCGAATGTCTTCAGCGGGATGCCGCGCCATAGGACCTGCTGCGCTGCGGTAGAGTTCACGGTCACGGCAGACCGGGCCTCATCCAGCAAATGCGCCAGCTTGCCACCCGGCACATAATGCACCCGCCCGGCAATGCCATGTGCACGGGCAAAGTCAGCGATCAAGCGACGCAGGGGCGACTGACCATTTTCCAGCGGGTGCGCCTTGAAAACAAGATGATGATGACGGGGCGCACCTTTGGCAAAGCCTGCAATCACCGGCTCAAGGAAATCCGCGATACTATTAAACGGGGAATGGACCTGAAAACTCGCATCATGTTCCAACTGCAACAGCGCCAGATGATAAGGAAAGCTGCCCGCCTTGATCCGGCCTGTGGTCCAGGCCCGTTCCAGCGCCACATAGGGCATCAACGCAAGGCGTTTGGTATAAAGAGCGGCCTCCTTGCGGACCGATAGGGCTCGGTGCGGGCGAAACCCGGCATAGCGTCGGTTTCGAAACATGACGAACCAGTGATAAAGGGCACCGTAGAAAATATGCTGGCGCATATCACCCCAATGGGCCGGGGGGGTGGGCATGTCGATTTCGGACCGGGCGAGCCTGTCACGCATATCCGCCACCGAAAAATCCATCAGGCGGGAATAGCCATTGCTGCCGCCGCGTTCATAGGTGACCCAATAGGGACGCAGATAGCCTTCTTCGAAGATATGCACCCGCAAACCCAGATCTTTGGCTTGGCGAACGGCCTCTGCATGGATCGGGCGGGTATCGCCATAAAGCACGATATCCGTGATCTGGCGTTCCCGCAAAATCTCTGCCAGCGTGGCCTGCCATGCTTCAGGTGGCCCGTGATAGGGGATATATCCTGAAAGACCACGCCAGAAAGCGGCGTCGCCTGCGTTGAAACCCACGCGATGAATTTTCGCTCCTGCCAAGCATAGCTTTTGGCCAAGATGACGAAAGAAGGGACCATGAGGCCCCTGTAGAAACAAATAGTGTCCGGACATACCGGATACTCCTGAAACCATTTACACTTACAAACTGTTAACGACGTTATACTGCTCAATCTTAGCGCGCATTTGCAAGGGTTTTCGCCTTGAAAGCTGTATTTTCAATCGGTAAGCCGATTATACACAGGCAGGAGAGCAACAGTGTTCACGGGCATCATCACTGACATCGGGCGAATCGCTTCACTTGATCAGCGCGGGGATTTACGCGCGCGAATCACGACAGACTATGATGTGACCGGCATTGATATTGGGGCATCCATCGCCTGCAACGGGGTCTGCCTGACCGTGGTCGCGCTGGGCAGCGACCCGGAAAACTGGTTCGACGTGGACATTTCTGCCGAAACTCTGGACAAGACCAATCTGGGCGGCTGGGCCACCGGCAAGCGCATCAATCTGGAACGGGCGCTGCGCGTCGGGGATGAGCTTGGCGGGCATATCGTTTCGGGCCACGTCGATGGCGTGGCAGAGGTGGTGGGCATCGCAGATGACGGCGACAGCACCCGCGTCACCTTTCGCGCGCCCGATGATCTGGCAAAGTTCATCGCACCCAAAGGCTCCGTCGCGCTTAACGGCACCTCGCTTACCGTGAACGCGGTGGATGGCTGCGATTTCGGGATCAACTTCATCCCGCACACCAAAACGGCCACCACATGGGGCGATGTGGTGCTGGGCGATACCGTCAATCTGGAAATCGACACAATGGCCCGCTACGTCGCACGGCTGCGCGAATACGGTTAAGCAGCGTCGCAAGGCCACGCGTGCTTGACGGCATGAATTTGCAGGATTATGCATGATCTTGCAGCTTTATGCAGGATGCCGCAATGGACCTCAATATCCCGGAAATCCGCCAGTCGCTGCTGGCCGACCGGTTGCGGGCGGGGCAGCAGATCGTGGCGCAGGACGTGGCGGCGGAATTTGGGATCTCGGTCGATACAATTCGGAGGGATATTCTGGCGCTCGCCGCCATCGGGCAGGCACACCGGGTCCGGGGCGGTGCCGTGCCCCCCGCAGCCCCGCTGCACGTCCGGCAAAGGGACAGCGCGCCTGTTGACACCGCGCTTGTCGCCCTTGTGACTACTCATATTGACGATGCGCCCACACTGTTGCTGGACGGGGGCACTACGGTGCTTGCGCTGGTGCCCGCGCTGACCGTCAGGCCGGATCGGCTGGTGATCACCCCGTCGCCTTGGGTGGCGATTGCCTGTCAGGAACGGGGGATCGGGGTTTTCCTGCTCGGCGGCACGCTCAGCGCGCGGGGCGGGATCGCCACCGGTGCGGCAGCCCTTCGCGAGGTTGATGGGATTGCCGCAGATATCGCCGTGCTCGGTGCCTGCGGGCTGGACGCGGGCTTTGGCCTCAGCAGCGATGACCACGCAGAGGCGTTGATGAAACAGGCGATGCAACACGCCGCCGCGCAGACCATAGTGGTCACCGATGCGCAAAAACTCGGACGCAAAGCGCGGCATCACACGCTGCACCTACATCAGATCGACCATATTTTCACCAACACGCGTGGCGACCACTCCGCCGCGCTTGCCGCCGCCGGGGCGCAGATCAGCGCGCCGGACCACCCGCATCACCGAAGTTGAGATCACCCCATGACCGATACCACCACCACCGCACCAGCGCGGCTTGCCACGCGGCTGGCTTTTTGGGCCGCAGGGGCCGCAACAGGCTGCTGCGCACCGCTCTTTCCTTTTGTAAAATCACAGATCGGGGCCAGCGAAAGCGTGTTTGGCATGGTACTGCTGTGCCTTGGGCTTGGCTCTGTCATCGCGATGCCGGTGACGGGGGTAGTGGCCACGCGCAAAGGCGCGCGCCCAATCATCCTGACGTCTGGCTTGGGGTTGGCGCTGATCTTGCCGCTTTTGCCGCTCAGCAGCAGCGCAGTCATGGCCGGTGCGGTGCTCTTTGTCTTTGGTGCCTGCCTTGGCACGCTGGATGTGGCGATGAACGTACACGGGGCCGAAGTAGAACAACGCGAAGGCCGCGCGCTCATGTCCGGTTTTCACGCCTCTTATAGTGTCGGTGCGCTCTTGGGGGCCGGGTTCATGACGCTGGCGCTTTTGGCGGGGCTGGGGCTTTTCCTCGCCACGCTTTGCGGTGCCCTTTGCGTGGGGGCCGCTATGGTGGCCACGCGCAATGGTCTGCTCCGCGCCCGCGGCGGCGCGGCAGAACCACTGGTACGCCCGCGCGGCATCGTACTGTTGCTGGCGATTCTCGCCGGGATCGCGTTCTTATCCGAAGGTGTCGTGCTTGATTGGAGCGGGCTTTTGATCATTGATCTGGATCTTGTCAGCCCGACAAGCGCCGGGCTTGGCTATATCCTGTTTTCCATCGCCATGGTCATCGCACGGCTCAGCGGTGATTACGTGGTGCAGCGGTTGGGTGGCTTCCGGCTGCTGGTCTGGGGCGGGCTGATCGCAATCGCGGGTGTGGTACTGATCCTGACCTGTCCGTGGCGGGCAGGGGCGTTGTCAGGCTTTGTGCTGATCGGCCTGGGGCTCGCCAATCTGGTGCCCATCGTGTTTAGCGCGGCCGGGCGGCAAACGCTGATGCCAGCCGGGCTTGCGGTCGCGGCGGTCACAACCACCGGCTATGCGGGGATTCTGCTGGGCCCTGCGCTGATCGGCTTCGCAGCCGAGGCCACAAGCCTGCCCGCCGCATTCTGGCTGCTCGCCCTGCTGCTCACCGCGTTTCCGCTCTGTGCGCGGCGGGTCATGCGGGCGTGACCCTGCACCCGTTTGGGGTTTGACACCGGCGCCGCAATGGCGAACGCTGGGCGGCGAAAGACCAAAGTAAAGGATGCGGCGTGATGGCAGGGATCGGACATAACTCCGGACGGATTGATGAACCCGGCAAAAGCTGGCGCAAACACGTCTGGACCCGCGCGCGCAAAGACCTGATGCCGACGCTCCCGGTCGAGGTCGTGCGCATGCGCGTCCGCCGTGCCGCGCAACTCGGTCTGCCCTATCGAACCTATGCCGGGATTCGGGCCAGCAGCGGGCATGACCTAATCGGCTTCATGTTCTCAAACAACGCGCTGCACGTGCTGCGGGACGGGCAGGCATTGCCTGCGGACCGGGCAGCTAAGCTGGGCAAATTGATCGCAACCAGCCGGACGGCCATCGTGCACAGACCAGTCACGCCCACCCATCTGGCGGGGCTTGCGGTGATCGACCGGGCAGAACCCGCACCGCATTTCACGCAAAGCTGGTCGGCAATGCGCGACCGGATGCAGGATATTCTACAGGCCGAAGGCAAGCCGGGCGACCGCTACGTGCTTGTCGGCGACACAGCGTTCGAGGCGGAATGGGCCGAGGCTGCCCATATGGCAGGCTATCTGAATGCCGCGCAATTCTTCGGCTAGGGTGGGTCAAGACCCACCTTACGAATCCTGAACGGCGCATTTACATTTTGACCGTACGCAGGGTTAATCACAGGATGCGCACTGTGAAGTCCGACGCAAGTCCGACGCGTTTCCGATACCGACCTACCCTCGAATTTCGCTGGGAAACCTAAACATTAACGGTTTTCGGAGCATCACCAGCCAAACACGCCACGCACCCCACCGGGCGTTGCGCATACAACGACGTAAGGTGGATCCCGATCCACCGCCCTTTTCAAATGGCAGCACCTGGGCTATCTGGCAGCACAGACATCACCCGAGGATGCGCATGAGCCAGACTTTCGAAACCCCCGGCCCGGTCGAGCGTGACTATTCCGACGCAGTCAGCCCGATTGAAGACATCATCGATGATGCCCGCAATGGCCACATGTTCATCCTTGTCGATCACGAGGATCGTGAGAACGAAGGCGATCTGGTGATCCCCGCCCAAATGGCCACGCCGGATGCAATCAACTTCATGGCCACCCACGGGCGCGGGCTGATTTGCCTGACCCTCAGCAGTGACAGGATCGACGCGCTGGGGTTGCCGCTGATGGCCTCGCATAACTCCTCGCGGCATGAAACAGCTTTTACCGTCAGTATCGAAGCCCGCGAAGGCGTCAGCACTGGCATTTCTGCCCATGACCGCGCGCTCACCGTCGCCACGGCAATTGATAGCAGCAAAGGTGCGGCTGATATCGCCACCCCCGGCCACGTCTTCCCCCTACGCGCCCGCGATGGCGGCGTGTTGGTTCGTGCCGGTCACACAGAAGCCGCCACCGATATTTCCCGGCTCGCCGGGCTGAACCCGTCCGGCGTGATCTGCGAGATCATGAAAGAAGACGGCGAAATGGCCCGCCTGCCAGACCTGATCGCCTTTGCGCAGCTGCATGGGCTCAAAATCGGCACGATCAGCGACCTGATCGCCTATCGGCGGCGGCACGACAATCTTGTCCGGGTCCGAGACGTCAGCACAGTTCAGTCTGAATTTGGTGGTGACTGGGAAATGCGGATATACACTGATGAAACCCAAGGGGCCGAACATATCGCGTTGATCAAAGGCGATATTTCCACGCCAGAGCCGGTGCTGGTACGCATGCACGCGCTGGATCCGCTGCTGGATGTGGTGGGCACCGGTGCGAAGGGCCGCCGCAATGAATTCGGCGACGCGATGGAGCTGATCGCCGCCGAAGGGCGGGGCGCATTGGTCTTGCTGCGCGACGTGCATATGCAGCTCGACACGGGCGAAGATGCCGCGCCACGGACATTGCGCCAATACGGGCTTGGAGCACAAATTCTGAGCTCTCTTGGCGTACATGACATTGAGCTGCTGACAAACTCACCGCAGCCAAAGATCGTCGGCCTTGACGCTTACGGGCTGGAAATCATCGGCACACGCAAAATCTCGGAGCTCGGATAATGGCCGGACCCTCACACCACATTCTGCAGCTGCCGGATTTTGACAAACCGGTGAAGCTGCTGATCGTCGTCGCGCCTTACTACAAGGATATCGCCGATCATCTTGTAGCAGGCGCAAAGGCTGAAATCGAAAAGGCGGGCGGTACTTATGAACTGATCGACGTGCCCGGCGCGCTGGAAGTGCCCACCGCGATCGGTATCGCCGAACGGATGAGCAATTTTGACGGCTATGTGGCACTTGGCTGCGTGATCCGGGGCGAGACGACCCATTACGACACGGTTTGCAACGACAGCAGCCGCGCGCTGCAATTGTTTGGCATGCAGGGGTTATGTATCGGAAATGGCATTCTGACAGTGGAAAATTACGATCAGGCGGCGGTGCGCGCCGACCCTGATCAAATGAACAAAGGCGGCGGCGCCGCAGCGGCGGCCTTGCACCTGATCGCACTCGCCCGTAAGTGGGGCGGCGCGACCAAGGGGGTCGGCTTTACAAGGGAAATTCTGCTTGCCGGTCAGACCGGCAGCAAGACCGTGACATGACCATTTCGAACAACCAGCGCCGCAAGATGAAATCCGCCGCCCGGCTTTATGCCGTGCAGGCCCTGTTCCAGATGGAAGCCTCTGGCCAGACCGTCGATGGCATCATTGCCGAGTTTGAAGATCACCGCTTCGGCGCGACCTATGACGAAGGCGAGATGGCCGAAGGCGACGTGGATACATTCCGTCTGCTGATGGAAAAGGCGGTGGATAACCAAGCCAGCATCGACCAGATGACCGACCGCGCGCTGGTCGCCAAATGGCCGATTGCGCGGATCGACCCGACTTGGCGCGCATTGTTCCGCGCCGCCGGGGCCGAGCTTGTCGTCAAACAGACCCCTCCCAAAGTGGTGATCAGCGAATTCGTCGCCGTGGCAGAGGCATTTTCCAATGACGGGAAAGAGCCGAAGTTTGTGAATGCGGTGCTCGACCACATGGCGCGCGAGGCGCAGCCAGACGCATTTTGATTACAACGTTTCGATTCTAACTTAAGGCAGCAGGCGTCACAAATCGCGTTCGACCGATAGGGATGGGCAGCGAATTGTGATTCAAGTAAAAATCGACATGCTTTAACCTGCCTTTAACAACGCTAAGGTAAACGTGGCGTTGAAAAAGGATGCGATAAAATCCGTATAGACGCGGCCTGCACGTGTCGGGCCAGGTGCGTGATAAATCGCGACGCGATAAATCTGTCTTAGCGGGTGGTGTTTTGCGCTGCCGCGACATCCGACAACCATGCATCCGGGGGATAATTTCCTCCGATTGGGTGATGTGATCGGATCAATCTCAGACCAGCACTTTCAGGTCGGCATTTAATTGCTGAACATGGGCAATACCCAAGGTTTATAAGGCTCAACCATATCTTTCGCGTTATGGTCATCAGGCAAACATGTACCGTTGCAAGGGTCGCTGAATCATAAGTCTTTGTTTTATTGACAAATTTCTGTTACCTTTTAGTAGTCGTGAAAGATTGACGGGTTTCCTCAGTAACGAGTCGTTCCTCGAAAGAGGCATTCTTACCAGTTTTTACGCACCCGTTTGGCGTGAAAAATAAAAGGATCATCATGCCGCAAGAACGTTTTAAGCCGATAGACGCCGAAGACCTGATCGAGAAAGCAGATAGTTTGGACTCGCATCAGAACAACTATACCGCCTTTGCGGATCCGCGGCAGGATCGCACCGCCTATGAGGACCTCATTGGTGCGAACGATGAATCCCTACAGGCCGATCATAACCTGAATGATGACCAGACTGTGATGCGCAGATTGGGCCGTTTTTTCGCAATGCTGCCCGGACTACGCAGGCTGCATTCGACAGAAAAGTGATGGGTGGCGGGCACCACGACGGCCGTAAAGGTAACTAACCCCGAGGACCTGTGTATACAGGTGGGCGCCGGGTAATCAGACCAGGGTCTGAACAGAGCCAGCTCCCTCGGATTTGCTTAAGGCCACTGGATTTGTACCTTATCACTACGAGAGGCGCAGGAACCCGCCGTTGATACAGGTAGGAGCCTTTGGCCCACAGGGCAAGGTCTTCGTGAGTGTTATTCTTCGATGTCACCCTTGATCAGCCATCCGTTGCGGCCAACCATTTCTACTGGTGCGAAGGCGAGTAAGACGCGTTCTGTCAGACCGACTGCCAAAAGTGCCATGCAAACTTGAAAAAAGGTCACGTCGGTAATCAGCAACACACGCTTTACTCCTGATAATCACTACACTTACTTTGTGCCGCGCAAAACAGACCAAATCGTGACGCGGGCAAGGTTTCCGATATGGCTCTTTGCTGGCCTGCGCCGCATTGCTGCCACATTGTTGAACGTTTTCGATGAACGGCTTTTCGGCAGATTTCCGCTTAACTGTTGAAAGTAAAAGAAAATTCCTAAGATAAATTGTTAACAGTCGATTTTTACCGGATTTTTAAGCTTTTTGAGACGTCGATCATCGTCGCTCTGACTGCCGCATTTATGATTCGGACGTAGTCACAAGCCGTGTTTCGCAGTGCTTTTGCCGTAATCGGCAATATATGCGCAGGTACTGGCGGTTTTGCTCTGAAGATTTGGGCGGATTGTGGCGGTGATGTGGCCTTGAAAATAAGGGCCGCACCGATCGTGTATCTTATTGTGGCTTGTATTTTGTTCACCTATTGTTCATGGTTTTGCCATGACCAGTGACCTGATTGAATCCAGCCTGATGCCCGGCCAGTTGCTCGCACGCGGCGTAAGCCGTCATTTGCGCAGCCATGATTTTGTCAGCGTAGAAGAGCTCGTCCCGTCACAAGGGTTGCGCGTCGATGTGATGGGGCTTGGCCCCAAGGGCGAAATCTGGATCGTGGAATGCAAATCCAGCCGTGTCGATTTTCAGTCGGATCGAAAATGGCAGGGCTATCTTGAATGGTGCGACCGGTTTTTCTGGGCGGTGGATAGTGACTTCCCGACAGAGCTTTTGCCCGATGATACCGGATTGATCCTCGCCGATGCTTATGATGCCGAAATCATCCGTGTTGGGCCAGAGACGCGACTGGCACCAGCGCGCCGCAGGGTGATGGTCCAGAAATTCGCGCGCCACGCCGCAATACGCGCGCAAACCGCACGCGATCCGGGCTTTGTTCACATCTATTGAAGATCAGCGGGTTTTCACGCTGCGGGCGGCCATCGCGGCAGCCTTGATTTCCTCTGCGATATCGTCGGCTTCTTCCGGGTGGAAATCCATCGGGATTTCAACGCCGTCAGCTTCGATAAAGATACGAACCATGCCCTGATCCGTCGGGCCGATCTGCAAATTGGCTTCGATATCGCGTTCGCTGTTGATACCCATCACAGTGTCCTCTGTCTTTGTTGTATGTCCTACAGCGCTGCGGGCTTGATTGGCAAGGGCGGTGCGGGCAGGGTGCGTATGATGAATTTTGCCATACGTCCTTTTACCGCCGATGATGCCGCATGGCTGATTTCCCAGCACGCGGAGCATTATGCAATTGTTGAAGGTTTTGACGCTAGTTTTGGCCCGCTTGTTGCCAGCATCGTCGATAACTTCCTGCAAAACCATGACCCGGCCCGTGAAATGGGCTGGCTCGCCCATGACGGGGACAAGCGGCTTGGTACGATCTTCTGTGTCGCGCTAAACGATAAAACAGCCAAGCTGCGGTTGTTCTACCTTATACCCGACGCGCGGGGCACCGGGGCAGGGCAGGCGCTGCTGGATCAATGCCTGTCATTTGCGCGCGGGGCGGGCTATCAGAAATTGACGCTCTGGACCCATGAAAGCCATGTCGCGGCAGGCCGAATTTACAAACGCAACGGGTTCACCCGCGTCGCATCCAAGCCCGTCCGCTCTTTCGGTGTCGATTTGGTGGAAGAGACATGGGAGATTAGCCTTTGAAGGTCTTGCAATCGGACGGTCATGGCGCTAAATCCCGCGATGTGCCGCCTTAGCTCAGTTGGTTAGAGCGCTTGATTGTGGATCAAGAGGTCCCTGGTTCGAGACCAGGAGGTGGTACCACCGCAAAATTTCCCGAAATTTGAAAGCATATGGGAAAACGTTTGGTGCACCCAAACGTGGCCACAGCCGGTGGCAATCGGAGTAACGTACCAGTCATGACCACCTGCATCACCTTTCATATCGGCCCCAACCCGCCACCGCGCCTTGATAAGGCACTGGGGCGTGACGTTCCCGAGGATGCCGCGCTCAGCCGTTCGCGACTGGCGCGGTTGATCAGCGAAGGTGCTGTGACGGTTGATGGTGTTGTCATCACCGATCCGCGCTTCCGGATCGCCGAAGGGGCAGAGGTCGCGGTGACGGTCGCACTGGCCGAGGAAAGCCACATCGGCGGTGAAGATATCCCGCTGGACGTGGTCTACGAGGATGACGATCTGATCGTCGTCAACAAACCTGCGGGGATGGTGGTGCATCCAGCACCGGGCACGCCCGGCGGCACATTGGTAAACGCGCTGATCCACCATTGCGGCGAAACCCTTTCCGGTGTCGGCGGCATGAAACGCCCCGGCATCGTGCATCGGATCGACAAAGAGACGACAGGCCTGCTGGTCGCTGCGAAATCTGACCGGGCGCATCACGCTCTGGCGGACCAATTCGCGGCCCATACCGTTGACCGGCGCTATCTGGCGATTTGTTACGGTGTGCCGGACGCCAATGATCCACGGCTGCGGGGGATCAAAGGTGCCTCTTTCGAGGCGGGAAATATTTTGAAGGTGCAAACCTTCCTCGGGCGGCACAAGACCGACCGGCAGCGGCAGGCAGTGTCCTTTACGACCGGACGGCACGCGGTGACACGGTCACGGATTGTGGAACCACTGGGCAATCCACCCGTTGCCACATTGATCGAATGCTGGCTGGAAACCGGGCGCACCCATCAAATCCGGGTGCATCTGGCCCATTGCGGTCACGCTCTGATCGGGGACCCGGTCTATGGCGGCAGGCGCAAGTTATCGCCAAAAGCCGTTAGCGAAGCGGGCGCCGTGGCGGCGGCAGGCTTTAATCGGCAGGCTTTGCATGCTGCAAGTCTGGGATTCACCCATCCCGTCAGCGGTGAAAAAATGTCATTTGAGGCAGAGATACCTGTGGATATGCAGGATTTATTGCGCGCCCTTGGCGGTATTGGTCTGAAATAAACAGTTACATGTGCGTGAGTGCACTTAAAAGCCACTTTTCAAACTGAACGGATCAGTTCATATTGAGCTTACGAAAAGTTAACTGCTTGCCTTGAAACGTAGCGTCAACCACACCATATCCATGTTAAGCCTTTAAACATAAGGAGGGCACGACAGTGAGCACTTATACAAATTTACCAGCCCCGTCACCGGAACAGGGTCTGAACCGCTATATGCAGGAAATCCGCAAGTTCCCCATGCTGGAGCCTGAGGAAGAATATATGCTGGCCAAGCGCTGGGTGGACCATGAGGACACCGAAGCCGCGCATAAGATGGTCACATCGCACCTGCGTCTCGCCGCCAAGATCGCCATGGGCTATCGCGGCTATGGTCTGCCGCAGGCCGAAGTGATTTCAGAGGCGAATGTCGGCCTGATGCAGGCGGTCAAACGCTTTGACCCTGAAAAAGGCTTTCGTCTTGCGACCTACGCCATGTGGTGGATCCGCGCCTCGATTCAGGAATATATCCTGCGGTCATGGTCGCTGGTGAAACTGGGCACAACTTCGGCGCAGAAAAAGCTGTTCTTCAACCTGCGCAAGGCGAAATCCCGCATTGGCGCGCTGGAAGATGGCGATTTGCGCCCCGAAAACGTCAAACGGATCGCAACTGATCTGGGCGTGACCGAAGATGAGGTGATCTCTATGAACCGGCGTTTGTCGGGTGGGGATGCGTCGTTGAATGCACAGGTCGGCTCTGACGGTGAAGGTTCCATGCAGTGGCAAGACTGGCTGGAAGATGAAAGCGCCAATACCGCCGCTGATTATGAAGCCCATGATGAGCTGGACGCGCGCCGCGAATTGTTGGCCGAAGCCATGGCTGTGCTGAATGACCGGGAAAAGGACATTCTGGTCCAGCGCCGCCTGTCCGAGGAATCGGTCACATTGGAAGACCTGAGCGGTCAATATGATGTCAGCCGTGAACGGATCCGCCAGATTGAGGTCCGCGCCTTTGAGAAACTGCAAAAGAAAATGCAGGATCTGGCCAAGGAAAAGGGCATGCTGGCGACAGCCTGACCCCCCATGCACATTGAAACGAAATCCCCGTCGGCCCGCTCGGTGGGGATTTTTTTATGCATATGTTGCCGGGGCGTTTCCTTCGATCCGCGTTGGCGCTAACATCTGCGAAACGGGGGGATAAGACATGACAGTATTAAGGTGGGGTATTCTGGGCGCAGCCAATTTCGCGCGGGCGCATATGGCACCGGCCATTCACGCTGCAAAAGGGGCAGAACTGGTGGCGCTGGCCACATCGCATCCGGACAAAGCGGCGGGTTTTCAAGCCTTTGCACCCGGTATCAAACTGCACGAAAGCTATGACGCGCTGCTGGCTGATCCGGAGATTGACGCCGTCTATATCCCGCTGCCCAACCACCTGCATGTCGCGTGGTCGATCAAAGCGCTTGAGGCAGGCAAACATGTGCTTTGCGAAAAGCCGATGACGCTACAGGCGGAAGAATTCGATCAGCTGATCGCCGCACGTGACGCATCAGGCAAGCTCGCGGCAGAGGCGTTTATGATTGTGCACCACCCGCAGTTTTCCCGCGCAAGGGAATTGGTGCAAGGCGGGGCCATCGGCAATCTTGTGCATGTGGACGCGACATTCAGCTATTTCAACGACGATAGCGACAACATCCGCAATCAGGCGGGCACGGGCGGTGGCGGGTTGCCGGACATTGGCGTTTATACCTTTGGCGCAGCCCGGTTTGTGACTGGCGCGGAACCGACACAAATCCCTTACGCCAAGCTACGCTACGAAAACGATGTTGATGTCTTTGCCCAGATTGCTGCGGATTTTCCGACCTTCAGCTATTCCGCGATTGTGTCGATGCGGATGCATCCGCGCCAGCAGGTCACCTTTCACGGGGACAAAGGCGTTTTGCGGCTGACCTGCCCCTTTAATGCCAACGTCCAGGATATCGCGCAGCTGACGCTGGAAAATGACGGGCAAACCATGATCAGCGAACGCTGGCCGGCAGAGAACCACTATGTGCTTCAAGTCGAAAACTTCTGCAAATCCGCGCAAGAGGGTGCGGCCTATCCGTGCCCACTCGAATTTTCACGCGGTACGCAGAAAATGATGGATATGGTTTTTGCGGCGGGTGCAAAAACAAATCAGGATTGAATGATGGTCAAAGATCAAGAAACGCCGTCTGAAGCTGCCAAAGACGCGGATTTCGAAAGCATCTGGCTACGGTTGGTACATATGGTGCTTATCGCCGTTTTGATGAGCGCGGCCAGCAGCTTGCTGGGGCTGCTGACGGTCGCGCAATTCGTGATCATGCTGTTCAACAAGCGCGAGCCGAACGACCAATTGGCCGAAATCGGCACCACAATGGGTGTCTGGATGGCAAAAGCCGCACGCTACCAAACCGCCGCGAGCGAGGTGAAACCCTGGCCCTGGACAGAGCTCGACTAAAGCGAAATGCGCTAGGTTTTGTGCAACATCGCACTACCGCAATCAGCCAAATGCGGTCTTCGACGGTCTGGCTTCTGAGCGGGCTTTTGTTGTGCCTTGCTCTATCCGGGTGCACGCGCCCGCAACAAATTATCGTCGGCACGCCCGCGCCAAACGCTCAGATCGAAACGATTTATGTGGTGGACCATCAGGTGTTATCCCGGTCGGGTGGTACAGGCCTGCCTGATCGGCGCGATGCGCCGTCTTACGCGATCGCAAAGGTCGCCGTCCCACCCGGTCACACGGCGGGACGCGTGGAATATCCACATGATCCGACCCGCGGGTTTGTGATGGCTGACTACCAACAGCAAGAGCGTACGGCCCATTTACGCGCGATTGCAGACGCGCCGGGCGATGAGATCGTTATTTTCATTCATGGATTCAACACTACCACCCCGGAGTCCATTTTTCGGCTGGCCCAGATGCGCTATGATTTCGGCGCAACGGACCCGATGATCGTCTTCGCTTGGGCGTCTGCCGCGCGCGCTGGGGCTTATATTTATGATCGTGACAGCGTGCTTTACGCGCGCGATGATCTGGTTGCTTTACTCGATCTGCTGATCCGCAATGATACGCGGCCCGTCACCTTGGTGGCGCATTCCATGGGGGCACAATTGGTCATGGAAAGCCTGCGGCAATTGGCACTGGCGGGCGAACAACGGACGCTCGACCGTGTGTCCGGGCTGATCTTTATCGCCCCCGATATTGATCCCGATATCTTTCGCAGACAGGCGCAGGTGATCGGGGATCGCGATGAACCCTATGTGCTGTTGGTAAGCGAAAGCGACAAGGCGTTACGCGTGGCGTCGTGGCTTATCGGCGGGCGCAGTAAGGTGGGGCTGGTCAGCGGTACGGATAAACTGAGCGGGCTGAATGTCGTGGTGCTTGATCTGACCACATTGGCTGATGGCAGCAAGCGCGACCATCTGGTCGCCGTCAGCGCACCCGCCGCGATCCAGTTGTTGCGCGCGCTGATCCAGCCCGGCGCGCGCGATAACCCTGAATTCAGTGCGTTTCTGCGTCAGTTGGAGTAGCAAGCGGCAATGTCAGGATATTCTGCGGCCCCGCGCCCCCATCCATATATTGCGCGCCAGTGTCGATAAAACCACCGCTTAAATAGACTTGGCGCGCGCCGGGATTGCGCAGGTTGACCGTCAGGACAATTGCCTCTGCCGCGCCATATTGCGCCGACAGATAGCTGTGCAGTTGCGCCGCGCATGCCTTGGCGATGCCGCGCCCCTGAAACCGCTGGTCGATCAAAAACGTCCGCAGGCCTAACTGGGTGCTGGCGGCAAAGCGGTGGTGCTGGTGAAAGCCGCGATCAATGCGAAACATCCCCGCGACCTGATCGTCATACAGGATCACATGCACGTCGATCAGCGGATCAGCCAAGTCGATCACTTCCGCAGGTTGCCCCGAAAAAACAACCTGATCATCCGTCACCGTCACCCGGCGCAGATCATCTGCCAGCGCCGGGGTCAGGCGGGTCAATGTGACCGCGCTCAATCCTCCATCGCCTCCAACTCATCAATGAAGCCTTCGATCATCGACAGGCCCTTGTCCCAGAATTTCGGGTCAGAGGCATCAAGCCCGAAGGGGGCCAGCAATTCCTTGTGGTGCTTGGAGCCGCCTGCGCGCAGCATATCGAAATATTTGCTCTGGAAATCGGCGTCGCCTTCTTCGTAGACCGCATAAAGTGCGTTCACCAACCCGTCGCCAAAGGCATAGGCATAGACGTAGAATGGCGAATGCACAAAATGCGGGATGTAGGACCAGAAGGTTTCATATCCCGGCGCAAAGTCAAAGACCGGTCCTAGCGATTCCGCCTGCACCGACATCCAAAGCGCGTTGATGTCGTCCGGCGTCAGCTCACCCTCGGCGCGGGCGGCGTGCAGTTTGCATTCAAAATCGTAAAACGCGATCTGGCGCACGACCGTGTTGATCATGTCTTCGACCTTGCCTGCCAGCAGGATCTTGCGTTCCTCTTGGGTTTTGGCACCGTCCAGCATCTTGCGGAAGGTCAGCATTTCCCCAAAGACAGAGGCGGTTTCGGCCAGTGTCAGCGGGGTGGACGACAGCAGCTCCCCCTGATCCGCCGCCAGCACCTGATGCACCCCATGGCCCAGCTCATGCGCCAGCGTCATCACATCGCGCGGTTTGCCAAGGTAGTTCAGCATCACATAGGGGTGCACCGTGCTGACCGTGGGATGGGCAAAGGCACCGGGGGCTTTACCGGGCTTTACGGCGGCGTCGATCCAGCCATCGGTAAAGAACGGTTTCGCGATCTCAGCCATTTTCGGATCAAAACCGGCATAGGCGTTCATCACCGTGTCTTGGGCTTCGTCCCAATCGACGGTGCGGGTGGTTTCCATCGGCAGCGGCGCGTTGCGGTCCCAGACCTGCATCCGTTCCAGCCCTAGCCATTTCGCTTTCAGCGCATAATAGCGATGCGACAGACGGGGGTAGGCCGCGACAACCGCATTGCGCAGCGCCTCGACGACCTCGGCCTCCACATGGTTGGCCAGATGGCGGCCGGTCTGTGGGGTGGGCATCTTGCGCCAGCGGTCCTCGATCTCTTTTTCTTTAGCAAGCGTGTTGTGCACGCGCGCAAACAGCTTGATGTTGTCCTGAAACACGGCAGCCAGAGCATGGGTCGCGGCGGCACGTTTGCTGCGGTCTTGTTCGGTCAGCAGGTTCAGCGTGGATTCAAGGCTGAGCGTTTCGCCATCAACATCGAACTCCAGCCCTGCCATGGTTTCATCGAACAAGCGGTTCCACGCAGCGGCCCCAACGGTGGACTGATCGTGCAGGAATTTTTCCAGCTCATCCGACAGCTGGTGCGGCTTCATCGCGCGCATGCGGTCAAAGACGGGCTTGTAGCGCGCCAGATCGGCATTTGCTGCCAGCAGCCCATCAAGATGCGCATCGTTCAGCCGGTTGAATTCCAACCCATAAAACACCAGCGGCGTGGTGAAAGTGGTGATTTGATCCTGACAATCGGCCATGAACTTGGCGCGCTCACTGTCAGTGGTAATCTGGTAATAACGCAGGCCCGCATAGGACATGATGCGCCCGGCGATAATATCAATTTCCTCATAGCGCTGCACAGCGGTTAGCAGACCCGCAGCGTCCAGACCGGCCAGCTTGCCCTCATAGCTTTTGGCGAAATCGGCGCATTCCGCTTCTAGCCATTTCATGTCCCGGTTCAGCTCTGGCGCCTCCGGGTTGGCATAAAGATCGGTCAGGTCCCATTCGGGCAGATTGCCCAATTCTTTGCCGCCGCTTGTATGCGCGTCAAAGACGCGTTCTTGGAAATTCATCATAGCCCCCATATTCGCTCTCGGCCAACATAGGCGCGCCGTGCGCCGGGGGAAAGCCTTAGCCGTAGGTTGCAAGCATATCCTTGAGATCATCCAGCGTGTTTGTCTCATCCACCGGTTTATCCTTGCGCCACCGCAGCATGCGCGGGAACCGCAGCGCGACGCCTGATTTGTGACGGGGGCTGGCCTGAATGCCTTCAAACGCGATTTCAAACACATGTTCGGGTGGCACCTGACGCACGGGGCCGAAACGTTGCAGCGTGTTCCGACGGACCCATGCGGTGATCTGGCGGAATTCCGCGTCGGTCAGGCCGGAATAGGCTTTGGTAAAGGGCACCAGTTCATTTCCATCACGCACGGCAAATGTGTAATCGGTGAACAGGTTCGCCCGGCGTCCGCTGCCCGATTGCGCATAGATCATCACCGCGTCGATGGTCAGCGGGTCGATCTTCCATTTCCACCAATCGCCTTTTTTGCGCCCGGACAGATAGGGGCTGTCCAGCCGTTTCAGCATCAGCCCCTCGGCCCCGATAGCGCGAGACTGCGCGCGCGCGTCGGCCAGATCGTCCCATGTGTCAAACGGCACGCTCGGCGACAGGCGGATCGGGGTGTCAGACGGGACATCGGCGATCAACGCCGCTAGCATATCGCGTCGGTCGCGCAAGGGCGTATTGCGCATGTCCTGACCGCTGTCTTCCAGCAGATCATAGGCCATCAGGATCACCGGCGCCTCGGTCAACAATTTTTTGGGGACTGTCTTGCGCCCGATACGTTTTTGCAGCGCATTGAAAGACAAGGGTTTTTCATCAACAAAGGCAAGCACCTCGCCATCCAACACAGTGCCGTCGGGCAAATAATCCTTAAGCCGCGCCAGTTCAGGAAAGCGGTCTGTCATCAGATCCTCGCCCCGCGACCATAGGTAGTGATCGCCGCCGCGGATGATCAACTGCCCCCGGATACCATCCCATTTCCGCTCTGCGTTCCAGTCAGCGGGAGGGCCGAGCGCGTCGATGTCTTCCATCTGATAGGCCAGATAGAACGGGTAGGGGCGCGATTGGTCGGCGGTCGGGTCATCCGCCTCAATCAGGGTGTCCCATGTGGTGGTGTCGGGTGTCCAATTGCCCATCAGCTTATGGGTCAGCTCTGGCTCTGGCTGGCCTGTCGCTTGGGCAAGGGCGCGGGTAATCAGCTTGGCGCTGACGCCAATCCGAAAGCCGCCTGTCAGCAGTTTTGTAAATAGAAAACGCTCTGTCGCGGGCAGGCTGTCCCATGCGCGCAGGATACCCGCCTTGCGTTCATCATCCTCCAGCGCTGAAAGGGTTTTGATGATGCCGATCCAATGGGTCAGGCTTTCATCGCTGGTGTCGCGCGGTTCCGGCAGCACCAGCGCGATGGTTTCTGCCAGATCGCCGACAATGCTGTAGCTGTCTTCAAACAACCAGTCAGGCAGCCCTGCGACCTCTGCCGCCCATTCCCGCAGACGGGTCGCGGTGATCGTGCGTTTCGGGCGTCGCCCGGTGAACAGCGCTATAGTCCACAGTTTGTCATCCGCGCTGGCGGTCCGAAAATAATCGGCCAGCGCGGCGGTTTTGACGGTTGTCTTCGTTGTCTCGTCAATGCGGGTAAAAAGAGCGGCAAAATCTTTCATTCGGCGGCATCCTCTGTATCAAGGTTTTCACCCTGATAATCGGTGCTCACCACATGGGCGTCGTAACCTTGATCCGTCAGCCAGCGCTGAAAGACCGATGTATAACCATGGGTCGCAAAAATCTTGGTCGCCCCGGTCGCCTTGATCGCGCTGTTCAGCCCGTCCCAATCGGCATGGTCGGATACAATAAACCCTCGGTCCGCCGCGCGCCTGCGTCGCACCCCGCGCAAGGCCATCCAGCCACTGGCAAAGGCGGTCGAGGCAGGGCCAAACCGCCGCGCCCAAGGGGTGCCAAGCGCGCTGGGCGTGGCCAGCACCAGCGCGCCGGGATGCGTTTTGGCGCTGACATCTGCATCTGCATAGATCGTGTCCGGCAACGCGATCCCCTCATCGCGCATGACCCTGTTTGTATTCTCTATCGCGCCATGGGTCAGGATCGGGCCGATATCCGGGTTCACTGTGGTCAGCAGCCGCTGTGCCTTGCCCAAGGCATAGGCCCCAAGGATCGACGTCCTGCCAGCCGCCGCATTCGCCGCCCACCAGTCGTTGATCTGGCGCGTCAACACATCCTGCGGCGTCCATTTGAAAATCGGCAGACCAAAAGTGCACTCGGTGATGAATGCGTGACACGGCACAGGTTCAAACGGCTCTGAAAGGCCGTCGGCCACTGTCTTGTAATCGCCCGAAGCAACCCAAACCTCGCCCGCGACGGCGACCCGGATTTGCGCCGAGCCGGGCACATGGCCCGCAGGATGGAAAGAGACCGTCGCATCACCGATCCGGCGTTCTTCACCATAGCGGATAGTTTCCAACGTGATATCCCCCAACCGGTGACGCATCACAGGGGCAGAGCCATTTGTCGCCAGATAGCGGCCCATGCCGGGTCGGGCATGGTCGCTGTGGCCGTGGGTGATTAGTGCCCGATCAACAGGTTGCCACGGGTCGATATAAAAATCGCCCGCCGGGCAGTAAATGCCCCGATCCGTGAATGTCAGTACCTCGGCCATAAGGGTGAGTATAGAGCGTGGCAGCGACGCGCCAATAGTGCCTTAAAAAGTCGAGTTCAGCACAAACCCCATTGAGAAACCATCGCGGGTGAAACGGTTCACAGTGCTTTCTGCGATGTTGCCCGACAGTTGCAGCATCGGGCTGAACCCTGCATAGGACACATCCGGCAGGCCGATATTCGCGCCGTAAAGGAATGTTTTGTCTTCGCGCCCAATATCACCAAAAAAGAAATACTCTGGATAATCGGCATATTTCAGACCCGCATTGATGCTCAGCGAAATTGGTCCGATGGGCTGGCTCCAGCTATAGGACCCCTGCAAGGTCCATTCCTCGAACGTATGGTTGTTTGAAAAACTGTCGCTGCGCAAACGGCTCAGCGATCCAGTGATCCGGTCGCCATTCTCGCGGCGATAGGCAAGGGCGGTGCCAAGCGTCGTGCGCCGGGTTTCCCTGATCCCGGTGCTTTCATAATCCTGAATCTCGCGCTGAACAGAAAGCTGCAGGGTCGTCGCGTCGCTCAAAGACAGGGCGCGGCTCAACCCGATCCGCTTGAAGTCGTAATGGGGTTCCAACCCATATGCGAAGCTGCCAAAGCTCAGGTTCACACCCAGCGTGCCATTCTCGAATGCATGCATGTGATCAAACGACAGGGCGAAATAATCCGTCGCGAAATCTTCGTTGCGGATTTTGTCATCACTGCCCTCGGCGCGTGGCTCCCCCGCATCTTCCAACGCCACCCGCGACAACTGATAGCGCAAGCTGACAGAGCTGCGATCGGTGCGGGTTTCATGCAAACGGTAGGCGGTAGAAAACCCAAGCGTGGCCCGGACCCCGGCCAGCGCCTGCGCATCGCGCGACAGCGAGAGGCTCCCGGTCTCATCCTCGGACGCGCCGCCATTCACATTGTTCGATGGGACCAGCGAAAAGATCAGATTGGTCGACCACGGGTTCCGGCGGGTCACGGCGCGGGCATCCTGCAAGGTGCGCTCTTGCTCGGCGTCATTGGGGGTGACGGTCAGGGCGCGGCGCAGCCAGAAAGTCGCCAGTGTGAACCGTTCCTCGGCGGCGGCGGCCAGCGCTGTCAGCCTTGCGGCCTCATACTTCTGCGCGTCTGTCTCGGACAACCGCCAAGCACGCACCCCGGCGCGGCGTCCCTCGGCGGGATCATCTAGGCGGGGGGCGGCGGCCGCCAAAACAACCAAGGCGACCCGGTCATCAGGGTCGCGGGCCAAAAGAACGCGCGCGATCTGCAAGGCAAGCTCCAGATCACCGGCCATCAGGGCACGGGTCGCAATCACCCGCGCATCAGCGACCGGTATGTCAACCGATGTTTGGGCGTGGGCCACGGGGGCTGCCATGCATGCGGCAAAGATAAGCCGGCGAAGTCTTTTGGTGATCTGCAAAGTGAAGGTCCTGTAATGACGATGGATAAATATAGTCGGACCGAAATAACAGGTTCAAACTGTTATTCAATATCAGGCCGTTGCGACCATCCTCGCAAACAAGGTTTTGCCGACCCGCCGCTTTCCCTATAGTCCCGCAAAAGACTCACATACAGGCGAGGACACAATGCCCATCACGACCGAGCAACAGGCCGAAATCGACGCGCTGCGCGCTGCCGCGAAACCCACCCTGCGGGCCGTGTCCGAAGGGATGGAGACGCATCTTTACAAAGCTTATGACGTGCTCGACCACGGGTTTATCCGGGTCATCGACTATATGGGCGACGATGCGGCCATCTGTCAGGCCGCGCGCGTGTCCTATGGCAAGGGGACCAAATCGGTATCCAACGATGCCGGGCTGATCCGCTACCTGATGCGGCACTGGCACTCCACCCCGTTCGAGATGTGCGAGATCAAGCTGCACGTCAAACTCCCCGTCTTCGTGGCACGGCAATGGATCCGGCACCGGACCGCCAATGTGAACGAATATTCCGCGCGGTACTCGATCCTTGATCGGGAATTCTACATTCCGGAGCCTGACAAGCTCGCCGCGCAATCGGTGATCAACAATCAGGGCAGGGGGGAAGCGCTGACCGGCGAAGAAGCCGCCCGCGTGCTGGAATACCTCAAAGGCGACGCCGCGCGCGCCTATGACCACTACGCCGAGATGATCTCTGACACGACGCCAGAAGGGGAGGGTCAACAAGGGCTCGCCCGCGAACTCGCCCGCATGAACCTGCCCGCCAATATCTACACCCAATGGTACTGGAAAGTGGACCTGCACAACCTCTTCCACTTCCTGCGGCTGCGGGCGGATGCCCATGCGCAATACGAAATCCGGGTCTATGCCGAGGAAATCTGCAAAGTCGTCGCCGACTGGGTCCCCGCAGCCTACGCAGCGTTCGAGGACTACCGCATGGGCGGCGCGACACTCTCGTCAAAGGCGATTGACTGCCTGCGCCGGATGCTCAAAGGTGAAGAGGTGACGCAGGAGACCTCCGGGATGTCCAAGGGGGAATGGCGGGAGTTTGAGGAGGTTGTTGGGTGATTGAAGGGATCGCTTGAAATTTAATATATACATTGATGAAAGTGGTGAAGCAGGAATTGCAAAAGTACGGAGTACTTCGTCGGGCGGTGCATCTCCGTACTTTGTTATGGCAGGGGTCGTATGCCAGCCTACTGCCGAAGTTCTTGCAAAAAATGCATTTCGAGACGCTAAGGATCGTATCGGAAAGAAGAGTTGGAAGCATGCAACCGAGCTCGGCCACTCCCAAAAGGTTTTTCTCGCCCGTGAGTTAAATAGACTTCCCGTTCGGTTTTTTACTGTTGTTTCGAATAAGGCGACCCTAGGAGACTACAAAATAGATATTAACGGAAATGCGCACAAATTCTACAATAAGTGCGCACAATACCTTCTTGAAAATATTTGTACCTACTTGGCGCCGCATGTCGAATCCGATGATGATCTAGCTGTATATTTTGAGAAAATGAACCATGACTATGACGCCATGCGTAGATTTTTGGGTAAGGTGAAATCTAAGCCAATTTACCCGCAATCTAAATCACTGTCGATTCTAAATCCATTTGGTATCTCAACTTTGAAAAAGGGTGAAAGCGAAATGTTGGAGATTTCAGATTTCGTCGCCCATGCCGTCTTCCAGTGCTCCAATTCGACGGAAGCGAACTTCAATATTCCTGAACCTAGGTATTTTGTAGAATTATCGTCTCGATTTGCAGGCGATGAAAACGGTTGCCCAATTGGATCAGGAATTAAGTTTATCCATGATATTGGTATGATGAGGTTTGAGCCAGCAATCGAAAAGATGTTCTCAGACGCACGAGTGCAACCCCCCAGAATTGGTTAGAATTTTAACACAATGGATTTGGTAATCTTGCCCGGCATCGCCGGGCAGCGCCCGGACCTCCCCCACGGGGAGGGCGCTTCTGCAACCTTACACCCCGCACGACCGCTGCATGTGATGTGACCGCATCGCCAAGCACAAGCGAAGCAGCGCCATCCCCGAGGTCCGGGCGCTGCCCTTCTGTTACGCGCCGCACCAGCCGTGTCGCTATCTTCATTGAGGCTTCCGTTGCGCGAAAACGCACCCGGGCCGGGGCTCCGCCCGTTGTCGGCTGAATTGATCCACTGGATCAATTCCGGGACGCCGCCAACCCTCCCTCACGGGGTGGGCGCTTTTGTGGACGCGCGTAACCTCCGCACCCAAATGCAGCGCCGCTACTCTGCCACCACCTCGCGCCCTCTGCCGGACCGCATCACCGCCTGCATCACATATTCAAACGGTCCAATCCCGAACACCCGCAGCCAGCCCAGCAGCAGCACTTGCAGCACCCCGCCAAGGATCACCGCCAGCACCAATGCCTGCCACATCGACAGCACCGCATAGAGCCCAAATCCGCGGAACAACAGCACGCAGGCCAGCGATTGCAGCAGATAAAGACTGAGCGAGGCACGCCCTGTCTGGCGCAGCCATCCGACGACCCGCGTTTGTGAAAGTCCGACGCAAATCCGATAAAAGTCCGAAAGGATCGCCAGCATCAAAACAACCCCAAAAACAGGCCGCAATGTCGCCGCCAGATAGCTGACCGACGGCATATCTTGGACCTGCCCAAGAATGACAAAGCCGCTATAAATCAAGTTGCCGATCAGCCCAACGCTCCACAGCAGCCGCCGGTACGGGCGAAGCTGGGCAATGAAATCGCCGTAATTCGCATACCTGTGATAGACCCATGCCCCCAGTGCAAAGGCGGCAAATATCTGGAAAATAAGCTGAAAAGGCAGCTCCATCAGCGCACCGACCCACACCGCAAAATTCAGCGATAGATAAGCGCTCAGGCTACCGTCGCGCACGATTGTGATGACTGCCGCGACATCCGGTTCAGGCAGGGCAAGCAGCAACGCAAGGATCGACAATACAACCATCCCGACGCTCGCCAATGCAAGCCCCGCCAGCGCCGGTGCCAGCGTCGTTTCGCCCCGCCGCTGCAGTACCATGAAAGCCAATCCGCAGATTGCATAAGGCAGCAAAATATCGCCCGGAAACAACAGGATACCATGCGCCACACCCAGCACTGCCAGCACCCCCAACCGCCGGTAAACATAGCCGCGATCACGGGTGTCCAACTGCCGCGCGATCCCGTAGCCAAAGAGCAGTGAAAAGACCCCAATGAATTTGCCTTCAACCAGCGCGCGGATCAGAAAACCCGCGCCAATATCGGCCCCGCTGGCATCCATCAACCACCAAGACAGCCCGTATCCGCCGGGCATGGCAAGGAAGGGCAGATTGGCGATAATGATACCCCACAGGGCAAGTGAACGCATGGCGTCAATCGCGGGGTCACGCATGGTCTTTCTCCTTCCAGAGGCCGGACAGGCTGTCGGCAAAACTTTGGTGAAATGCGGTGCTGTCGACGATCTCCCGATGGGTCACATCGGGGATCACGACGGTGCGTTCGACCCGGTTGGAATAGCGGGTCCAATCAACGAGGCTCAGTTGTCGCCGGATCGAATCCTCTGCCTGCCAGACATGAATCGGAATGTCGGCGGGCTGTGTCTGATGTTTGCGATAAATCAGTGTGTTATCCAGAAAAGTCCAAAGCTCGTATTCCTTGCTGCCGATCCCCGGCCCGTCGGTCGGAAGCTGCCCGGCCGTGGCCTGCACAAAGCGCAGGAATTGCCGGTATACATCCGCGTCCATCTTGCGAAACAGGGCTTCCCATTTGGGTCGCAGCTTTGTGCGGGGCATCCAATCGGCCACCAGTTTGGTTAACGCTTTTTCCTGCACCGGCTTGATCTCGACCAAGGTTTTGGTGGCGAAATTCACATCCAGATTGCAAACATCCAGCATGCCGACGAAGTTCAGATCGATATCTGATTGCAGTAGCTGCGCCGTTTCATAGGCCAGCACCCCGCCCCAGGACCAGCCAAGAAAGCTGCAGGGCCCCTGTGCGTTGTCCTTGATATACTGGGCATAATCTGCGGCCAGGGTCTTGATCGAAAGGCCATTACGTCGGTTTTCGTTTAGCGAATAGCACACGAACCCCGTGATCGGATGGTCGCCCTGCCCATTGGTCTGAAGGTGCCGTGCCAGAGGCGCATATTCGCGGGTGTTCACCATCAGCCCGGGGAACAGGAACACTGGCGCGCCGCCTGATCCGTTATGCAGGTTCACAACAGACAGGCTGCCGTGGTCATCCTGTTCCAGACAGCGCGCCAGCCCTGCGGGGGTGGGGTCATTGAACATATCTGCGACGGTTAACTGCCGGTCGGGGAAGGCTTTACGCAGCGCATCAACAAGACGCATAGCTTTAATGGAGTCATTGTTTTGATTGAAGAAGTTTGTGTTTTTGTTTGGTTTTTGTTGAGTGATGTTTTCCCAGATTGTTGCGATTTTGGTTTCTGTTGGGGTGAGTGTTTCGGTTGTGGTTTGTGGGCTGTTGCGCTCTGTGAGTTTGAGTGCGGCTGTGTCGGTTTTGCCGTTGGGCGTTTGCGGGAAGCTGTTGATGATTTCGATCTGGGCGGGGATCATGTAACCGGGGAGGTCGCGGCGCAGGTGGTTTTGTAGGGTTGTCTCGTCGGGATGCGCGCCTTGCGCGGGGGTGATCCAGCCGGCGAGCAGGGGGCCTGTGTCGGTATCAACCTTGGCCACATGGGCGCGGGCGACCTCTTCGCAGGCGCCCAGCCGGGCTTCGATTTCGCCGGGTTCGATCCGGTAGCCGCGCAGCTTGATCTGCCGGTCAGCCCGGCCGAGATAGTCAATCACCCCATCGGGCCGCTGGCGCACCCGGTCGCCGGTGCAATACATCCGATCCCCTGGCGCGCCGAAGGGATCAGGCAGGAAGGCGGCGGCGGTCTGTCCGGGCCGACCGAGATAGCCGCGCGCCAGCCCGCCGGATAGGTAAAGCGTGCCGGGCATCCCAGGCAGCACCGGGCGGAGCCGATCATCAAGCACATAGGCCCGCCGCGCGCCAACAGGCCGCCCGATGGGCAGATGCGGTGTCGCGCAGCTGTCCCCGGCGCGGCCTTTCCAGATCATCGGCGAGATGACGCATTCGGTCGGCCCGTAGCCGTTGATCATCAGATCCGGGCGCAGGGTCTGGCGGGCCAGATCATAGCCCGCGCCGGGCATGGCTTCGCCGCCAAAGGAATACATCTGCACCGGCGGCGGGGTCTGCCCTTGGGCGGCCTCGGCCACCTGTTGCAGCAGCGCTGTCGGAAAGCCTGCATTGGTGACCTGCTGGGCGGCCATCACGTCAAGCGCGTCCTGCCCGGACCAAAGCGTATCAGGGCGCAGCACGATCGCCCCACCGAGCCAGAAAGGCACCATCCAGCGTTCATGCGCCCCGTCAAAAGCAAGCGAGAGCATGTGCAGCTCGCGGCACGCGGGGCCCATCTCATAGGCGGCGGCAGTGCTGGCCACATGCATGGCAAGCGGGCCATGGCTCACGGCGACGCCCTTGGGCGTGCCGGTGGAACCAGAGGTGTAGATCACATAAGCCAGCTGGTCAGGATGCAAGGTCAGATCAGGGGGCGTCTGAGAGGCCTGCGCGATCTCTGCGGATGTGAGCGCGGGTCTCTCTGCGGGGCCTTCGCCGATGACCAGCGCGGCACCGCAATCGGTGATAATATGGGCGCGGCGGTCGGCGGGATGGCCCGGGTCAAGCGGCACAAAGGCCCCCCCGGCGCGCAGGACGCCAAGACAGGCGGCAATGGCCGCCGGGCCGCGGGGCAGGCAGATGGCGATGCGGTCTTCGCGGGCGATCCCACGGGCCAGCAGCGCCTGTGCGACCTGATTGGCCTGCGCGTTCAGCTGACCATAGCTGGTCTCGGTGCCTGCAAACACAATGGCGGTGCGGGCAGGGTCCTGGGCGGCGATCTGCGCGGGCACCAGCACTGTCGCCTGCACCTGACTGTCCGGCCAGGGGGCGGTCAGCTGCGCCTGTGCGGCAGGCGGCATCAGCGGCAGCAGGTCAAGCGGTTGTGCGGGATCAGCGGCGGCCGCGTCCAGCAGGTCCCGATAGGCTTGCAGCCAGCGGGTGGCGGTGTCTTCCAGAAACAGATCGGCGTCATAGCCAAGCGCCGTGCTGATTGGCCCGCTGGCGGCCTCGACCGTTTCCAGCGCCAGATCGAACTGCTGCGCGCCGGTCGCGCGGGCAAAGGGGGTCACGGTCTGCCCGCCGGGCAGGGTGACAGGGGCAAAGCCGCCAGGCTGATGGGCGTGGACCACATCAAACAGTGGGCGGGCGGCCTGGGCCTCATCTCCGCGCAGGGCACGGGTCAGGGCATCCAGCGCCACATTCTGATGCTGTAGCGCGTGGCCTGCGCTGTCACGCAGCTGATCCAGCAGTGCGGCAAAGCCCGCTTGCGGATCAGGGTGCACAGGCAGGGGGAGCGTGTTGACAAACAGCCCGACCATCTGCTGCTGGACAGCCCGGTCGCGGCCTGCGACAGGCAGGCCGATGCACAGATCCTCTGCCCCGCTGAGCCGGTGCAGCAGCGCGGCCCAACCGGCCATCAACACCTGTTGCAGCGTGGCCCCCTGCGCTGTGGCCAGCAGGCGCAGCCGGTCGGCCAGCGGCGCGGGAATGTCCAGCGTCACGCGGCCGCCGCGCCAGGACCGCTGCGCCGGGCGGGGCCGGTCGGTGGGCAATTCCAGCGGCGGCGGGCCAGCATGGCCCAAGCGGTCCTGCCACCAGCCAAGGTCATCGGACCCGGCATCCGCCTCAGCCAGCGCGGCCTGCCAGTGCTGCACATCCAGATAGCTTGGGGCAAGCGGGGTGGGGTCCAGCTGCCCGGCGAGGGCCGCCAGCAGATCCGCCTGCAACACACCCATCGACCAGCCGTCGCACATGATGTGATGCAAAGTTAGTAGCAGCACCTGCTCATCACCGGGCAGATGAACAAGGGTCGCACGCCAGCCCGGGCCGTCCTGCAGATCAAGCGCATCGCCTGCATCCTGGGCCGAGAAATGATCCAGCCGGGCCGCCGCCACCTGCGCAGGCATCGCGGCAAAATCCATCTGGCGCAGCCCGGCAAAACCCTCCTCTGGCGACCGCGCCGTCGCCGCCAGCCCGCCATCAGCCAGCGGCACAAATCGCAAGCGCAACGCCTCTTGCCGGGCAACAACCTGCGCCAAAGCCGCCGCCAACCTCGCAACATCCACCCCCCCCGAAAAGCGCAGACCACCCGCAACATGCGTCAACCCACCAACACCAAAACCATCCAAAAGCCAAAAATACGACGATAAACCGCTCAAACGAAGAGGCCCAGAACGGTCCGTTACAGGCACGGGCAATTCGGACACGGTGCGGCCCGACTGCGTCAGCGCGGCAAGGAAAGTCCGGCGCTTGTCGGCAGGCAAAGCAAGGATACGTTTGGCCAGATCGATACGGGGGTCATTCATCTAGTTTTCCAGTTCGTCCAGAAGTGCGGTGAGGTCATCAAAGCTGTCGGCGGGTTGCCCTGACGCGTCGAGATAGGCCGCGATTTGCGCAAGTTGCCGCAGGTCGAAGAATGTCTTGAGCGGGATGGATTGGCCCCATTCCTGTTCAATCCTTGTCCGCAGCCGTGTCACCAGGAGCGAATGCCCGCCGCGCGCAAAGAAATCATCGTCTGCAAAAATCTCACCGGTGCCCAGCAGCTCTTGCCACATGGCGGCGAGCTTTTGTTCGGTCTCTGTTTGCAGGGCCGGACCGCTGCGGTGTTCATATGCAGGTCGCGGCAAGGCGCGCCGGTCCAGTTTGCCGTTGGGTGTTATCGGCAGTTTTGTGACCTGGGTCAGCCAGCGGGGCACCATATGCGCGGGCAGCATTTGCCCCAGCGCCGCGCGCAGATCATCCTCTGGCTGCCCGGCATAGTAGCCCGCCAGATCGGACTGGCCGTCTGCGCTGTGTTGGATGACCGCTGCATCCGTGACACCGGGAAGGCTGCGCAGGACTGTTTCGACCTCTCCCAATTCGATCCGGTAACCGCGCAGTTTGATCTGTTGATCGGCCCGCCCGATGAATTCTAGACGCCCATGCGCGCCACGCCGCGCCAGATCACCGGTTTTATAAACACGCTGCCCGTTCCATTCAGGAAAAACCTTTGCGTTCAATTCAGCGCGGTTGAGGTAGCCATTGGTCACAGCGGGACCTGCGATGTGCACCTCGCCTGGCACCCCGTCAGGCACAGGCTGCATCAGGTCGTCCAGCAGGTACAGGGCGACCCCGCTGGTCGGCTGCCCCAGTGGGGCCTTTTTGTGATGCTGCATATCGTCTGGCGTGACAATGTGGTGGGTCACAAAAACGGTCGTTTCGGTCGGACCATAGGTGTGATGCACCGTCAGACCATCGAAATGATCCCACACGGGGGCCAGACTGGAAAGTTCGAGCATCTCTGCCCCCAAACGCAAATGGCGCAGCCGATAGTCCGAAGATGGGCTGCGCAGCAGCTCTGGCAGGGTGTGATGAAAGGCCGTGGGGGTCAGGCCAAAGACGGTGACCTTCGTGTCCCGCAACAGCGCCGCAATTGCCTGAGGATCCCGGCTGGTCAGATAAGGCACGATCACCAATTCGCCCCCCGACAGAAGCGCGCCAAAGATTTCCCATACGGAAAAATCGAAACTATATGCATGGAAAAAGGTCCATATATCGCTGGCGTCAAAACCAAAGCGGGTGCGTTCCAACAGGTGCAGCACGTTGGTATGCGTGACCTCGACCCCTTTGGGTTTTCCCGTAGAGCCAGAGGTGTAGATCACATAGGCCGCTTGTCCGGGTGGCGTTTGGGGGGGCTGCGTGCAGGGTTTCAGCCCATCAAACGAAATGATGCCGCCAAATTCCGAAGGCAGGTGCTGGTCGGTCACAACGAAAGACAGTTCTGCATCGTCGGCGATGTAACGCAGTCGGTCTGCCGGATTGGCCGGGTCGAGCGGCACATAGGCCGCCCCTGCTTTCAAAATGGCCAGAATACCGATCACCAGATTGATTGATCGGTCACAGGCAAGCCCGATGCGCGTGCTTGTTTTGCCAGTTTGCCCGATGATCCGATGGGCCAGCGCATTGGACCAGTGATCCAGTTCTTGGTAGGTCAGGCGCGTTTCGCCATAGCGCAGGGCATAATGATCGGGATATTGCGTGACGATCTGCGCAAACCGTTCCGTCAGCGTGCCCGTGGGCGCTACGGGCAAATCGGACAGTTGCAGATCCGTGCCCAAAGCCCGCCGCAGGTCACTGATCGTGTTGTACTCAGATGTGGCGAGGGATGTCAGCGCCTGTATCAGTGTGGTTTCAATCACTTTGAGCCCATCCGCCCCAAATGCATCCGCGCCGCTATTCAGCCGCAGGGTCAAGCCGTCATGGGGCAGGACGGCGACGGCAAGCGGGAAGTTGGTTTGCTCCTCCAATGTGTAATCTTTGATGGTGACCGGTTGGTCGAAGGGTGCGTTCTTCAAGGCCATATCCAGCGGATAGTTTTCGAAGGCAAGCAGCGTATCAAACAGCTCTCCACCCCGTTGCGGGGCCTGCGCGGCGATGGCCGTCAGGGCGTCGCCTTCATGGTCCAGCAGTTCAAGGCTACGCTGCTGAATCTGGCGGAGCCAGTCATCGACAGGCTGGTCATCCAGATCGCAGATCACTGGCAGCGTACTGATATAAAGCCCGACCGCGGGCTGGTCCGTGGCGATATGGTTGCGGCCCGATGTGGTCATGCCAAAGCAAACTGTCTTGTCGCGCTGATATCGCCGCATGGTCAGTGCAAGGGCGGCCTGAAAGCAGGTGTTCAGGGTGACCCCAAGCGCGTTGGCGCGGCTCGTCAGCGCCTCGGCCAGTTGGTCGGGCAGGGATGTTGTGCGTTCGGCAGGTGCAGCACCGGGCACGGTAAATGCATCCGCCAGCCGTGTCGGGCTTTCCAGTTCAGCCAGTTGGTGCGCCCAGTAGTTCTGATCAAAGGGCCGTTCTTCCAAGGCGCTGACATGGGTTTTGAAAGGCAACGCTTGTGCCAGTGTCGCCTGCGGATCTTGGGCGATCTGTAGCACCTCGGATAGGAATGTTCCAAGGCTCCAGCCGTCGGTCAACAGGTGGTGGCAGGTCCAGATCAGGCACAGCCGCTGGGGGCCGGTTTCGACAATCGTCAGCCGCGACAGTGGCGGGCGGGTCAGATCGAACCCTTTGGCGCGATCGGACTGCATTGCGGCATGGATATCCGGCTCAGCCCCGGTGATGATCCGGATATCAGGGGCGGCGGTGTCATAGAGCATTTGCAGCGGCTCACCCGCTGCACCGGCCATGGCAAAGCCGGTCCGGAACATGTCATGCCGTGCGCAGGTGCTGACCCAGGCCGCTTGCAATTGGGCGGCGGTAAGCCCCTCCAATGTCATCCGCATCTGGTTGACATAAGCGCCGTGGCCGGGGTTTAGATCGGCGTGAAACAGCATGCCCGCCTGCAAAGGTGTCACTGGATAAAGATCCGCGATACCGCGCGACAGGGGATCAATCCGATCAAGCGCCACCTGCGTCAGCGGCGCAAGCGGGTAATCGGATGGTGTGGCCCGCGGGCGGGCGTTGCGACAGTGGTCAATTAGGTTGGCCAGCGCATCAGTAAAATGCCTCGCCAGCCGTGTGATCGTCTCGTCGGTGATCCGGGCGCCCGCATATTCCCAATCAATATGCAGCTGGTCGTCGGTGATATACGACAGAAGCGTGATCTCTGGTTCGACCGGAGAGTTCGGACCGGTGGACAGGCCAGAGCGGCGCATATCCATCTGTAGCTTTGCGCCCGTCTCGCCGTTGCGGCCCAAGTGGTTAAAGGCGATCTTGGGGCCGGTTGCCCCCGTTGCGTGCCGCCAGTTGTTATACTGGCTGGCGTTTTGGGCTGCCTCTGCCAATGTGTCCTTTGTTTTGCACAAGCAGTCGGCCGCGGCCCCGGCGGACAGGGTCACGGGCACAACAGCGGTGAACCAGCCGATGGCGCGATCCGGCGCAGGCAGCCGCCCCATCCGGCCATGGGTTTCAAGAGCGACAACATTCTCGCGCTCACCTGTCCATGTCCAAAGCACCTGAGCAAGTGCAGTTAGCATCAGGCTCTGTAAGTCGATCTTGTAAGGACGGCCCGCGCTGATCGCCGCCGATGTCATCGCCGGATCAAATGCGTGACGATAGTGGCAGATTTTTGCGGCGGTGTTGTCTCCTTGCGGGTTATCCACGGGCAGGTCCCTGATCTGCGCTTGCTGTGCGGCCCATGTGGCGGTTTGTGTTTCAGGGACCGCCAGCGCGTCCAGTTCTGCTGCCCAGCGGGCTGGTGCGCCTCCGCGCATCAGCGGCTGGCCGGATACATGCTGTTCAAGGTCATCCAGTATGACCCGCCATGACACGCCATCAACGATCATGTGATGGGCAATCAGGTAAAGCTCTGGCGTCTCGCCCATGCTCCAGATCGCACGGAACAGATCGCCATTCTGGAGCGAAAGGCTTTTCTGCGCCCGCGCCAGATAGGTGTCCAGATCGGCGGCATGACAGGTGACCAGCCGCACTGGCGTAGCGTCTGGCAGGATAATCGCCCGCCACCCGTCCGCGCCTTGGCGGAAGGCTGTGCGGAACACATCATGTGCTTGCGTCAGGGCTTGCAGCGCCTCTGTCATCTGATCCGCCGTGATGTCGGTGCCGGGTGTCACGCAGACATATTGGTTCCAGTGATCTGGCGTGGGATCATCGCGATGCAAGAACCATTTTTGGATTGGCGTTAATGCGGCAGGGCCGGTTGGCGTCTGCACGCTGGACTGCGCCAGCGGCGTCGCATGGGCGGCAATCCCTTCGAGCGTCTGGACCGCGAAAAACTGGCGCAGAGAAATATCAAACCCCGCCTGCCGCATCCGGGTGACCATCTGCATAGCTTTAATGGAGTCATTGTTTTGATTGAAGAAGTTTGTGTTTTTGTTTGGTTTTTGTTGAGTGATGTTTTCCCAGATTGTTGCGATTTTGGTTTCTGTTGGGGTGAGTGTTTCGGTTGTGGTTTGTGGGCTGTTGCGCTCTGTGAGTTTGAGTGCGGCTGTGTCGGTTTTGCCGTTGGGCGTTTGCGGGAAGCTGTTGATGATTTCGATCTGGGCGGGGATCATGTAACCGGGGAGGTCGCGGCGCAGGTGGTTTTGTAGGGTTGTCTCGTCGGGATGCGCGCCTTGCGCGGGGGTGATCCAGCCGGCGAGCAGGGGGCCTGTGTCGGTATCAACCTTGGCCACATGGGCGCGGGCGACCTCTTCGCAGGCGCCCAGCCGGGCTTCGATTTCGCCGGGTTCGATCCGGTAGCCGCGCAGCTTGATCTGCCGGTCAGCCCGGCCGAGATAGTCAATCACCCCATCGGGCCGCTGGCGCACCCGGTCGCCGGTGCAATACATCCGATCCCCTGGCGCGCCGAAGGGATCAGGCAGGAAGGCGGCGGCGGTCTGTCCGGGCCGACCGAGATAGCCGCGCGCCAGCCCGCCGGATAGGTAAAGCGTGCCGGGCATCCCAGGCAGCACCGGGCGGAGCCGATCATCAAGCACATAGGCCCGCCGCGCGCCAACAGGCCGCCCGATGGGCAGATGCGGTGTCGCGCAGCTGTCCCCGGCGCGGCCTTTCCAGATCATCGGCGAGATGACGCATTCGGTCGGCCCGTAGCCGTTGATCATCAGATCCGGGCGCAGGGTCTGGCGGGCCAGATCATAGCCCGCGCCGGGCATGGCTTCGCCGCCAAAGGAATACATCTGCACCGGCGGCGGGGTCTGCCCTTGGGCGGCCTCGGCCACCTGTTGCAGCAGCGCTGTCGGAAAGCCTGCATTGGTGACCTGCTGGGCGGCCATCACGTCAAGCGCGTCCTGCCCGGACCAAAGCGTATCAGGGCGCAGCACGATCGCCCCACCGAGCCAGAAAGGCACCATCCAGCGTTCATGCGCCCCGTCAAAAGCAAGCGAGAGCATGTGCAGCTCGCGGCACGCGGGGCCCATCTCATAGGCGGCGGCAGTGCTGGCCACATGCATGGCAAGCGGGCCATGGCTCACGGCGACGCCCTTGGGCGTGCCGGTGGAACCAGAGGTGTAGATCACATAAGCCAGCTGGTCAGGATGCAAGGTCAGATCAGGGGGCGTCTGAGAGGCCTGCGCGATCTCTGCGGATGTGAGCGCGGGTCTCTCTGCGGGGCCTTCGCCGATGACCAGCGCGGCACCGCAATCGGTGATAATATGGGCGCGGCGGTCGGCGGGATGGCCCGGGTCAAGCGGCACAAAGGCCCCCCCGGCGCGCAGGACGCCAAGACAGGCGGCAATGGCCGCCGGGCCGCGGGGCAGGCAGATGGCGATGCGGTCTTCGCGGGCGATCCCACGGGCCAGCAGCGCCTGTGCGACCTGATTGGCCTGCGCGTTCAGCTGACCATAGCTGGTCTCGGTGCCTGCAAACACAATGGCGGTGCGGGCAGGGTCCTGGGCGGCGATCTGCGCGGGCACCAGCACTGTCGCCTGCACCTGACTGTCCGGCCAGGGGGCGGTCAGCTGCGCCTGTGCGGCAGGCGGCATCAGCGGCAGCAGGTCAAGCGGTTGTGCGGGATCAGCGGCGGCCGCGTCCAGCAGGTCCCGATAGGCTTGCAGCCAGCGGGTGGCGGTGTCTTCCAGAAACAGATCGGCGTCATAGCCAAGCGCCGTGCTGATTGGCCCGCTGGCGGCCTCGACCGTTTCCAGCGCCAGATCGAACTGCTGCGCGCCGGTCGCGCGGGCAAAGGGGGTCACGGTCTGCCCGCCGGGCAGGGTGACAGGGGCAAAGCCGCCAGGCTGATGGGCGTGGACCACATCAAACAGTGGGCGGGCGGCCTGGGCCTCATCTCCGCGCAGGGCACGGGTCAGGGCATCCAGCGCCACATTCTGATGCTGTAGCGCGTGGCCTGCGCTGTCACGCAGCTGATCCAGCAGTGCGGCAAAGCCCGCTTGCGGATCAGGGTGCACAGGCAGGGGGAGCGTGTTGACAAACAGCCCGACCATCTGCTGCTGGACAGCCCGGTCGCGGCCTGCGACAGGCAGGCCGATGCACAGATCCTCTGCCCCGCTGAGCCGGTGCAGCAGCGCGGCCCAACCGGCCATCAACACCTGTTGCAGCGTGGCCCCCTGCGCTGTGGCCAGCAGGCGCAGCCGGTCGGCCAGCGGCGCGGGAATGTCCAGCGTCACGCGGCCGCCGCGCCAGGACCGCTGCGCCGGGCGGGGCCGGTCGGTGGGCAATTCCAGCGGCGGCGGGCCAGCATGGCCCAAGCGGTCCTGCCACCAGCCAAGGTCATCGGACCCGGCATCCGCCTCAGCCAGCGCGGCCTGCCAGTGCTGCACATCCAGATAGCTTGGGGCAAGCGGGGTGGGGTCCAGCTGCCCGGCGAGGGCCGCCAGCAGATCCGCCTGCAACACACCCATCGACCAGCCGTCGCACATGATGTGATGCAAAGTTAGTAGCAGCACCTGCTCATCACCGGGCAGATGAACAAGGGTCGCACGCCAGCCCGGGCCGTCCTGCAGATCAAGCGCATCGCCTGCATCCTGGGCCGAGAAATGATCCAGCCGGGCCGCCGCCACCTGCGCAGGCATCGCGGCAAAATCCATCTGGCGCAGCCCGGCAAAACCCTCCTCTGGCGACCGCGCCGTCGCCGCCAGCCCGCCATCAGCCAGCGGCACAAATCGCAAGCGCAACGCCTCTTGCCGGGCAACAACCTGCGCCAAAGCCGCCGCCAACCTCGCAACATCCACCCCCCCCGAAAAGCGCAGACCACCCGCAACATGCGTCAACCCACCAACACCAAAACCATCCAAAAGCCAAAAATACGACGATAAACCGCTCAAACGAAGAGGCCCTTGGGGGCGTGCTACAGGCAGTGTGCTGGCCGGGGCGGCTTCTGCGATATGCGTGGCCATCTGCGCCAGTGTCGGTGCTGCAAAAACGGTACCCAGCGACAGGCTCACCTGAAACTGGGCTTCGATCATGGCCACAAGGCGGCTGGCCTGCACCGATGACCCGCCTTGGATGAAGAAATGGGCGGAGGGATCGGTGACGGGCTTGCTCAAAAGGCCCTCCCAAAGGGTGGCGAGTTTTGTTTCCATCTCGGTCAGCGGGCGTGTGGCTTCGGTCCGGGTGCCATCGTAGCGATGCACAATGATTTCGGGCTGTTTCAGGCTAATTTGTGCGGCCTGCCCACGCTGAAGCTTGCCGCTGGAGGTGCGGGGCAGGCTGCGGGGGTTGATCAGCAGGATTTCGGTGGGGGCGCGGCCAAACGTCTGCGCAAGATTGCCGGCCATGTCTACCGTCACCTGTCCGAGGTCTTGCGCATTGACGTCCGCGCCGGTCAGTTCCAGCGCAATCCCGAAGCCTTCGCCCTCGCTGCTTTGCGTGGGATAGGCGGCGACCCGGCCATTGCGGGCATGGGGTTGGGTTTCTTCCACATGGATTTCGATATCCTGTGGAAAGAGATTTTGCCCGTCCAGAATGATCAGATCCTTGGCGCGCCCGGTGATGACAATGTGTCCGTCTGACAGAAAACCCAGATCGCCGGTGCGCAGCCAGCGCTGCCCGTCGATTGTGCGAAAGGTCTGCGCGGTGGCATTAGGCTTGCCCCAATAGCCCAAAGTGACAGAGGGGGAGCTGACATAAACTTCGCCAATATCCGACCGGTTGTCGAAGGCGAAATCGGGACCGCCGATGCGGACCTCGCTTGTCGGCATCGGGATGCCGCAATCCACATGGGCGGCGTCACTGTCCGGCAATGTGCACGTTGTGGGGGCCGTGCCCCGGGCGCAGACACTGACGCCAAGCGTCGCCTCGGCCAGGCCGTAGGAAGGCAGCAGGGTCTCTCTCGCAAGCCCTGCGGGTGCAAAGCGATAAGCAAAGCGGTCAAGCGTCTGTGCCCGCACAGGTTCCGAACCAGAGAATGCGACCTGCAAATGCGACAGATCAAGGGTTTCGATTGTCTTGTCTCGGATCACCTCGGTGCACAGCCGGTAGGCGAAATCTGGTGCGCCGGTCATCGTGCCGCGATGATCGCTAAGCGCCTGTAACCAGCGTTCCGGTCGCATGAGGAACCGTTTGGGCGACATGTTAACCGTTTTCATCCCCATCACGATAGGTGTCAGTACGGTCGCGATCAGACCCATATCGTGGTAGATCGGAAGCCAGCTGACACAGACATCGTCAGCCGTAAGCGCGATTGATTTCATGATATCATGGGTGTTCGCGATGATATTACCGTGGCTGACCATCACGCCTTTGGGGGCAGAGGTGGAGCCGGAGGTGTATTGCAGAAAGGCCAGATCATCTGCTGCGACGGCTGTCGGGACGAAGGACGTGTCGTCATCGGGGCAGTCGGCGGCGGCCAGAACGGGCACCTCTGTTAAATCTCCCCAGTCATTTGCGGCGTCACGCTCTGTCAGGATGCAGGCAGGGTCCGCATCGGCAATCACAGTGCGCAAGCGGACCATATGGTGGGTGCGCGCGCTTTCCGGTGGGAAAAGCGGGATCGCAATAATCCCGGCGGCGAGGGCGCCAAGAAAGGAACACACATAGTCAGGCCCGGAATCGAGCGCCAGAATGACCCTGTCACCCGGTGCAGCCAGCGTGCTGAGCCAGTGACCAAACTTGTTCGACGCGGCAAAAAGCTCTGCAAAGCTCATTGTCGTTTCGG
Organism: Loktanella agnita; assembly: GCF_046640325.1. Taxonomy (NCBI): domain Bacteria; kingdom Pseudomonadati; phylum Pseudomonadota; class Alphaproteobacteria; order Rhodobacterales; family Roseobacteraceae; genus Loktanella; species Loktanella agnita. The sequence goes on from NZ_JBJMBF010000004.1 coordinate 101,111, forward strand.
TCCCGTCTTTGCCGATGAAGACAAAGGCGGTCGCCGCGCCCTGCTGTCGCGCATGCTTGGCAAGGATATCAAGCAGAAGCGGCGCGTTTTGCAGGGCAGAAAGATGTGTGTCTTGGCGGGTCATGATCAGGGCCTCTGTGGGGGCGGTCAGGAGAGCGTGGCGGGGGTCATGTCGGACCAGACTTTGTCGATATGCTGCATGCAGTCGGCCCTTGAGCCTGAAAAACCTTCATGCTGCCAGCCAGTGGGCACCGGCAGGTGCTTTGGCCAGAGCGCGTGCTCGTTCAGGTCGTTTATGACAACATGGAACTGGGCGTTGGTGGTCATGGATGTCCTCGCGGATTTTGTGCTGCTCACCTGTCGAAGACGGACCACGGGTGAAAAAATTTAAGCCTGACGGAAAGTTTTTCCTAAATATTTCAGTATGCCGCACGTTTTCCCTTTGAGACCCAGCAGGGAAGGACCGATGAATGCCACGTGATGACACACATTTGGACGCGCTCGCGTCCTGCGCGAGTTGGCGCGGCGATCAGGTGATTGTGCAGATCGACGGGAGAGAGGTCAGCCTGCCGGTATTTGATCGTGGTGACGGTCGCATGGAATTAAAAGCACCTGCGGAACCGATCCCGTTGATGGCGGTTCTCAAAGCCTGCGAAGCGTTGACGAACTGGAACGCAGAAGAGGTGCTGATCATTCTGAAGCCTGCGGATTGGGGCGAACATGCCGCGGCGTTGGTGCAGATCGGGGCAGCCGTTGCGCTGAATGAAACAGAATTGGGCGTTTTCCCCGAACTTTTGTGGCAAATCAGCGCGCTATGGTTGATTGGCCAAACCAGCAATCATCCACAAACGATGATGCCCGGCCCGCATGGGCGCCATCCGCATCGGCCCGCGAAACCGCAGGGCGAGATGTATCGCCGGTACATCCCCTGGCTTGATCAGCGTTTCAGCCTGCGCGCTTTGGTCCAAACCCGCGACCTTGATCTGTTTCATCGCTGGATGAATGACGAACGGGTGGCTGCCTTTTTTGATGAGGCAGGCACGCTGGATGAACACCGCGCTTATTTGGCGCGCATGGCCGCTGACCCGCATATGATGCCGGTGCTGGGCTGCCTTGATGATGAACCCTTCTGTTATTTTGAGCTTTACTGGGCGCGCGAAAATCGAATTGGAGCGCATTACGACGCCGGGGCCTGGGACCGGGGTTGGCATGTCTTGGTGGGCGATCCCACCAAACGCGGGGCGGATTACATCACAGCATGGCTGCCCTCGCTGATGCATTTCATGTTTCTGGCAGAGCCACGCACGCAGGTGTTGGTGGGTGAACCAGCCGCTAGCCACACGCAACAAATCCGCAATCTGACACGTTCCGGCTTTGCCAAGATCAAGGATTTCGACTTTCCGCACAAACGCGCCACGCTGGTGCAGCTTGATCGCGATTATTTCTTTAAATCGCGGCTGTGGGCGCGCCCTGACCCTGCGGACCCTGGCAAGCCGCTACAACTCTCCCTGTCCTCCCTATATAAAACTGGAGCAACGATATGACCCTACTGCGCGACACGTATGACATCCTTGGTGTCGGGTTCGGACCCTCTAACCTCGCGTTGGCCATCGCGCTGGAAGAGCGTGCCGCGGCAGGTGCTGCCGCTCCGAAAACAGTTTTTCTTGAGGCGCAGTCAAGCTTTGCATGGCATCCGAACATGTTGCTGGATGGGACCGATATGCAGGTGTCCTTCATCAAGGACCTGGTGTCGCTGCGCAATCCAACTAGCCCGTTAAGCTTTCTCAGCTATTTGCATGGCAACGGACGGCTGGAACGTTTTATCAATCGCAAAAGCTTTTACCCCAGCAGGCATGAATTCAACGACTACCTGTCATGGGCTGCGGCGCAGATGGCGCATCTGTCCAGCTATGATCAGCGGGTTGTTGGGGTGGAACCGTTGAAAAAGGCGGGCGGGCAGGTCGACCTTTTGTCGGTCGTGTCCGAAAATAGCCGGGGTGAGCAGACACAGCGACAAACCCGCGACCTTGTCATGGCGATTGGCGGTCACCCCCTTATCCCCGATGTCTTTGCTGATGTCGCGCAAAGCCCGCTAGTGCATCACAGTTCCCGCTACCTGAAAGAGATCAAGTCGCGGCTTGCCAAAGCAGACCGCCCGCTGAAAATCGCGGTGATCGGCTCCGGGCAGAGCGGGGCAGAGATTTTCTATGATCTGGTGAATGACCCCCGCCACCCACAGGTCGATTTCATTTTCCGCAGCCATGCCTTGAAGCCCTCTGATGACAGCCCCTTTGTGAACGAAATCTTTGACGCCGATTTCACCAATCATGTTTTTCAGCAGTCAAGGGCGCGTCGGCGCGACCTGATGACTGAATATTCCAATACCAATTACGCGGTCGTGGATGGCGATCTGATCGCGCAAATCTACGCCGTCTTTTATGAGCAGGACGTCGTGGGCAGTCAGCATTACGCGCTGCGCCGCAATACAGAGGTCACGTCGGCCCGGATGCATGATGAAAAGATCAGGCTTGCGCTGCAGGACGGCCATCACAACCGCAGCGAAGAGCAGGAATATGATCTTGTCATTCTGGCCACCGGCTTTCGCCGACGGCTGGGCGAGACGATCATGGCCGATCTGCAGCATTACATCACCGGAGAGGAAGCCGGCAGAACCTACCGGCTTGATACCACCGAAGATTTCGCGCCGCGTATTTATTTGCAAGGCTATTGCGAGGACACCCACGGGCTAAGCGACACGCTTTTGTCGGTTCTCGCGATCCGGGCCGATGAGATTGCGGCAGATATTCTGCATGATCACGCACCGGGTGCACTTATGATGTCAGCGGCGGAATGAAGGACAGTCTGACGGCCCTGCGGCAAGATTGGCTTCCCAGCTGGGCGGCGATGGGAACCGACAATCCAACCCGGATCGTCTGTTTCCCCTTCGCCGGGGGCAGTGCCATCGCTTGGACGGCGTGGTGCGACGATCCTGTGTTGGGGGCCGGTTTTCTACCTTACGAGCTGCCCGGACGCGGTGCGCGATTTGGCCAAGGATGTGTCACCAACCGTGCATTACTGGTCGATCAAATCGCGGAGGATCTGCGCCCTTTTTGCGTCGATGGCCAGCAGCTCGTCCTGATGGGCCATTCGATGGGGGCGACCCTGGCTTATGAGGTCGGCTTGCGTCTTGGTGGCCATCTGCCGTTGATCCTGTCCGGACGCGCAGCACCCGGTTTGGGTCAGCCGCTGCCCATAGATTTATCCGACGCGGCATTGACGGCACGCCTGATGCGTTATGGCGGCACCCTGGCGGAAATCCTGCAATGTCAGGAATTGCTCGACATTTTGCTGCCAACCATGCGCGCCGATTACATGTTGTTGCAGTCTCAAACAATAACCGGCCAGACCTATGCAGGTCCGGTGCTGGTGCTGGGCGGGGCTGACGACGATACGGTGTCCCAAGAGTCTCTGGCCGCCTGGGATCGCTATTGTCCCAATATGCAGGTGACATGCTTTCCTGGCGGGCATTTCTTTGTCCAGACAGCTATGGATGCAGTAAAGCGTCGGATTAGTGACTGGCTGGCGACGTTTTAGATGATGGCCAATATCTATTGGGCAACTGATCAAGACGTACTGAAAGCTTGCGCGCGGCTGTGCACCACACAAGATATCGCCCGCGCGCGTCAGGTTCAGGATGCTGATGCTGCGCAAATGCGCTGTGCGGCCTATGGGTTGCTGCGTTACGCGATGCGGCAGAGTGGCGTTGCCCCAATGGACAGCATTGTCGCGCGGCATTCTTCCGGTCAGCCTTACCTGCCAGCCAAACCCGATTTGTCTGTCTCATTGGCGCATTCGCACATCGGCGTGGCTGCCGCTGTCGGTCACGCCTGTGCTGTTGGTGTTGATATCGAACAGGAACACAGCGCCGCGGTCTGGGCGGATGTGGCGGACTTGCTCGGTTCCGATCAAGCGGCAAACACGGGGCAGATGCTGTCGCTCTGGGTAGCGTCAGAGGCATGTGCAAAATCACACGGGCTGGGCCTGCCCGCGATTGAAGCATTGCCTGTGCCGTTTCACCCTGCAAATCCTACGGCAGAGCAGCAAATTCGCTGGGGTGGCCGCGCAGCGCGCAGTGTCGGCGTGCAAATGTTTTCCGGGGGTGCCTTGGCTTACGGCGTTTCAGCCGGTGCCGGGCTAAGCGTGGTCGAAATCCGGGAAAGCGACATGATATGCAGCCCGCCCGCGATCAGCGCGGTTACAACACCAGAAAGCGCTACTGCAAACAGCAGCCCCTGAAACCCCCAGATCATCGGTAGGAAAATCACAAGTGGGACCATGGCATAACCGTTTGGTGCCAGCGCCACGATGGCCGCGTAAAGCGCGCGATCAGTGGCCTGAAAGCCCGCCAAAAGCGGGATGTAGGCGCAGCTGCCGATGATGAAGGCTGCAAAATATGGGAACATGGCTGCGCTGGCCTCTCGCATTGCGGGGGCGGGGATCAGCGATGGCAACAGTGCGGGCCCCACCATCAGGATCAGCGCTGTCATCGCTAGCCCAAGCCCTATGGACAGGGCAAAGATACGATGAATCAGGCGATTGGCGCGCAATTCATCAAGCGCGCCATAGGCATGGCTGACGGCGGCCTGCGCGCCAAGTGATAGCCCCCGCATCGGGATGATAATCAGCGAGGCAAGCCGCAACTCAAACGTCAGCGCGGCCAAATAGATATCATCGGCCAAGCGCGCGGTGGCGCTGATTAGCAAGAGGAATGAGAGCGCCATCAACAGGTTGACCATCGCGACGGGCGGCGAAAAGCGCAACAGGACGTTCAGATTTTCACGGCTGTGGTGGCCCTTTAACGGACGCAGCCCCAATGTGCCGTTGCGGAACCAGACAATATAAAGCGTGCAGGCCAGTATCTGCCCCGCAACCGTGGCCAGCGCCGCGCCGGTCACCCCCCAGCCAAAGCCGAAAATGAAAATCGGATCAAGCAGCATGTTCAATCCAAAGCATGCGAACAGCGATTGCATCGACCGCTTGCTGTTGCCGGACCCCAGCGCCACGAAATCAGAGATGATCTGAAAGCTTGCCATCGGTACGGCGCACAGCAGCACCAGCATATAGCGCTGCGCCATGGGAAACGTCTCGGCGGATGCCCCGATTTGGGGCAGGATGGACAATGACATTGCCCCCACGACCAAGGCGACAAAGGCGGATATCCCAATTGCCACGAAAAAGGCGGTCAGCGCGATGTTCTGGGCGCCATCCACATCCTTGCGTCCCAGCCGCCGCCCGATTTCGCCGGCACAGGCAACGCCGATCCCTGCGGTTGCAGCCATGACCACGATGAACACAGGAAAGGTCACACCGATTGCCGCCATTGCAACAGGCGACAGGCGCGTAATCCAGAGCGCATCGATGAATTGATTGATCGCATTGGCTGAAAGTCCAAAAATTGCAGGGACACCCAGCCGAATAATTAAACGTAGAAGGCGGGGATCTGCCATTTGCGGGTGCGACACTTTATTTCCAGTACAGTCAGGTGATTGCGCTATTTATAATAAGACGCTGGGTGATACAGAAAATTTAACAACGTAATCGTATAAATTGTATTCGCGTTCTTGTAGGCGGCACCAAATGGCGCTACGACCTTATCAGCCACCGAATGTCCGCATGTACGACATCGGCAGTCATCCCCTTATTACCACATAGAAAATCCGGCATCGCAGTGCCGGTCAAAAGAGGTTGGGCGCTATGACCAAGCAACCAGATAAGACGACTCGACGTGCTTTGCTGGAAGAGCTTATGACACATCGTAAAATGCACTTGTGCCAGGCGCTAAAAGTTGTTGGTTCCTTTGATGCGGCAGAAGATGTTTTGCAAAATACAGCCGTAAAATGCCTGTCTTCAAAAGAAATCGCGCGGCCCGAAAAAATGCGCAGCTATTTGTCCAAAATGGTCCGAAATGCTGCATTGGACTATATACGCAAGCACCGCAATGAAATCAGCGAACCATTCGAAGATGAAAGCAAGCTTGCCACGGCGGGTATGGATGATCGCTGCGGTTTTCGGGCGTTGGAGAGCAAGCAAACGCTTGCGCAGGCAATGGACGCCATCGCCACCTTCCCGCAGCGCAGCCAGGATACTTTTCTGCGGCACCGGGTCGGCGGAGAGCCCCAGAACAAGATTGCACAAGACCTTTCCGTCTCATGCACTCTTGTCAATTTCATGATTCGGGATATCGAAGCGGCCTGCATAAAGAGCGCCGCATAATGCGGATAGGCCTCAAAAATTGGCTTGGTTGACAAAAATTGTAAGGTTTAATATCGCCCGTCCCGACGTTAACACTTCGTCATAGCAAGCTTTGCGGCCAGCCAAAATAATTCTGAAAAGGTTCCACGCATATCGCGCGGGGCCTTTCAAACTTGATATGCTGCCAAATCGGCAGCGGCTGGAGACCTGCCTTGTTATACCGAACTTACGTGCTGAGCATTGGCCCCGTTGCGTTGACCTTTGCCCTGTCAGCATCCGCTGTTTCTGCCCAAACCGCAGAAGCAGAAACCGTGCTGGATCCGATTGTCGTCGCCAGCGCAGACGATGATAGCCTTGATAACTTTGACGGATATACCGCCGAAGCCGCCACATCTGCCACCCGTACACCCGGCGACCTGCGGACCACACCGCGTTCCGTTTCCGTCATCGGAGAAGATCAAGTCAGAGATCAGGGTGCGCGGTCGATTGAGCAGGCGATTGGCTATGTACCCGGCGTTATGCCGCAAACATTCGGTTCGGATGGGCGCTACGACCAATATGCTATTCGTGGTTTCGATGCTCAGAATGCGGGTTATTACCGCGATGGCCTGCCACTGCGCACATTCGGCTATGCTGCATGGCGTACAGAGCCATTTTTGCTTGACCGGATCGAAGTTCTGCGCGGTCCAACCGCCGACCTTTACGGTGCAAACGAACCCGGCGGCTTGGTCAACGCCATTACCAAGCGTCCGGAATTTGAACAAAGCGGCACGGCGCGTGGCAGTCTTTTTGGTGAAGGCGGCGGAGAGCTGGCTTTGGACGTCACGGGCCCTGTCTCTGACGATTTCGCCTATCGCCTGACCGGTGTCTTCAACGAATCTGGTACGGCCTTTGAAGAGGTTGATCAGGGTCGTATCTTCTTCGCGCCATCGGTCACTTGGCAGCCGAGCGATGCGACCAAGCTGACGATTTACGGTCAGTACCAAAAGGACGATATCGGCGATACTTACGTGTTGCTGCCGGAATACGGGACACAGCATACCAACCCGCTGGGTCAGTATGGCAACGATTTCTACACAGGGAATCCTGACCGTAATACGATTGAAAGCGAGCAATCCTATCTCGGCTACGAATTTGAACAGGATATAGGTGGCGGTCGAACCTTACTATCGCGCGCGCGGATCGCAACCAACGACTGGTATAATGAAACGTCTTATGTCGGTGCTTTCTATGCCTCATCGGCCCAGCCCGGCGAGGTCGATACGGCTATCATGATTGATTTCGATGTCGATCAAGAGCTGGAACAGATTAGTTTCGACAATGGTGTGCAGCAGGAGCTGAGCTTCGGCAATGTTGCGGCAACGCTGATTGCTGGTGTCGATTATTATAAAGTTACTTCGGACTATGACCGTAGCAGTGCCATTGCGGGCCATAAGGATCTCGAATCCGGCACGCTTGATACCTCCGAAGCTAGTCCAGCAAGTGCATCATCAATTGCTCAAGATGTCGCGCAGACCGGCGTATATCTGGTTGGGCAGGCGGAAATCGGTACAGACTGGGTATTGAATGGCGGCCTGCGCTACGATGATGTGCGGACCGATATCGCCAGCAACTCTGCTTTCGGCTCTCAAGAGCAGTCGAACGAAGTCGACTTCACCAGCGCGAGCCTCGGATTGTCGTATAATTTCGTCAACGGTATGACGTTCTATGGCAACGCCGCGCGTTCGTTTAACTTGCCACCCTCCGGTGTCGATAGCGAAGGTAACACGCTGGACGTGCAAGAATCTGATGGCTTCGAGCTGGGCGCACGTTTCCAACCGGTCGGAACGGGCTCATTATTTACGCTGGCAGTATTCAACATCACGAAAAAGAACACGCTTCAACCATCGCCAAGTGTCGCGGGCACATACGAGCAGATCGGTGAGGTCAAATCGCGCGGGTTAGAGCTGGGTGCGACACGCCGCTTCGACAACGGCATATCGGTTCTGGGCAGTTACACTTTTCTGAATGCTGAAATCACCGAAGATGCAACAAATGAGGGCAACAAACTGGCGCGTGTGCCCTCGGAAACGGCGGCACTGTGGCTGGGCTATGCGTTCCAGACCGCACAGCTTGAAGGTCTTCGGCTCGGGGTCGGCGCGCGCTATGTGGGTGATCGCTATTCGGACTCGGCCAATACCGAAAGCCGCAAAGCTCCTGCAAGTACGTTGCTTGATGCGTCAGTATCATATGATTGGGGTGACTGGAATGCGACGCTGGCAGCCAGAAATCTAGCTGATGAAAGTAAGGTCACTTTCTGCACCGCAGGGAACGTCGCACTCGTGCCGGCGGGGAACAATACCGAAGAGGCTGGCGGCTGCGCCTTGGGCGAGGGCCGCACGGTCACGCTGTCGCTCACCCGCACGTTCTAACCAAACGGCCCGTGCCTGTCATGGGCACGGGCCATTCAAGGAGCCATGACATGCGCCGTTGCGCCTTTTCGATCCTGACCGCTGTTGCGATGACTCTGGGCGACATCTGCCTTGCCGATGCCTACCCGGTCGAGATCACGCATCGTTATGGCACGGCGCAGATCATCGAAAAGCCGACCCGCGTTGTTTCGCTCAGCTATATCGGCCATGATTTCCTGCTGTCGCTGGAAGTGGTGCCGGTGGCTTTGCGTAAATGGTATGGCTCAGACCCATATGGTGTCTGGCCTTGGGGGCACGATGCATTGGGCGATGCCACCCCGATTGTCATGCAGGGTGAGATTGATATCGAAAGGATTGCCCTGCTAGAGCCTGACCTGATCGTCGGGCAATGGTCGGGCATGTCCGCGCGCGATTATGCGCTACTGTCCCGGATCGCGCCTACTATCGCTCCGGCCGCCGGCGCAGGCGATTACGGCATGTCGTGGCAGGATATGTTGCGAACGCTTGCCCTTGCTACAGACACGACAGACAAGGCAGATACGATCATCGCAGAACTGGATGGTCGCTTTGCCGCAATCCGCGCCGCGCATCCTGACTGGCAAGGGGCCAGTGCTGTGATGGTCTGGGCCGGTCAGACGGGGGCTTACACAGATCGTGACATTCGCGGGCAGTTTCTAAACGAACTGGGCTTCGTGGTGCCGCAAGCGGTCAATGACATGGGCACTCTCGAAAACTTTTACGCCATCATACCGCCCGAGGATATCAGTCCAATTGATGCCGATGTTCTGGTCTGGATTGATGGGGGTGGTTCCATCGGACAGTTGGAGCGGATGCCGCTACGCCCGCTGATGCGTGCCTACCGCGAAGGGCGCGAGGTCTATGCCGACCCCATGCTGTCAGCCGCCCTGTCGCATTCCAGTCCGCTCAGCATCAACTACGCATTGGACCGGCTTGTCCCTTTGATTGCAGCGGCGGCTGACGGGGACCCGGCGACGGTGGTGCCCAGTGCGCGGGATGCCGGAATTTTGCCACCAGAGGTAGAGGGTTAGGAATGCGCGCTGATACCAATGCCATGCATGTGCTTCCGGTGATTGACCATCGGTTTTTTGCGCTGCTCGCTTCATTCGCCGGGATGGTCGTTCTGGCCATTCTTGCGCTGCGCTTTGGTCTGCGCCCCACGGGTTTCGCCGATATCTGGGGTAGCCTGACCAATTTTGACACAAAAAGCGGCAGCCAAATCGTGATCCGTGAAATCCGTTTGCCGCGCCTTGTCGGGGCGGTGCTTGCGGGCGCATCGCTTGGGATTGCCGGGGCGCTGATGCAGGGCATGACCCGTAACCCGCTGGCTGATCCGGCGCTGTTGGGTGTGAACGCAGGCGCGTCGCTGGGCGTGGTGCTGTGCATCATGGTGCTGGGCATCACGGACCCGGCAAAGTTCATCTGGATAGCGCTAACGGGTGCGCTGCTCGCCGCACTCGCCGTCTTTTTTCTGGGGGGTGGCGGAAAAGGAAGCCCGGCGCGTCTGATCCTTGCGGGGGCTGCGGTCAGCGCCTTGTGCATCGCTCTGGCCCGTGGGTTGTTGCTGGTCAGCCAGCAAGCCTTGGATGTCTATCGCTTCTGGGTGCTGGGCGGGCTTGATGGGATCAGCTTTGCGACCATAGGCACGCTGCTTCCATTCTATGGGGCTGGGCTGTTTCTGGCGGTGCTGGGGTCTTTTTCACTGAACGTTGTCATGCTTGGCGAAGATACGGCGCGCGGTCTTGGGCTGCGTGTCTGGCTGGTGCAACTGCTGACCGGGCTGGCCATTGTTACCCTATGTGGCGCGACCGTTGCCATGGCCGGGCCGATTGCCTTTGTCGGGCTGATTGTCCCGCATGTTGCGCGCTGGGTTGCCGGGCCAGACATGCGGTGGATGATCCTGTTTTCGGCGTGTTTCGGGGCTTGCCTGTTGATTGCGGCTGATCTGCTTGGCCGGTTGAGCATTTTCGGCGGCAATATGCAGGCCGGTGTCATGGCCGCGCTGATCGGCGGGCCGGTACTGATCTTGCTGGTACGGCGCTATGGGGTCCGCAAGCTATGACCAATCAGGCCGCACTTCGTTTCGGACGTTTTTCAGTCCTGCTGTACTGGCGGGCGATGCTTGCAGCGGTCATCCTGCTGCTGCTGCTCATCACGGTGACAGCAATTGTGATGCAAATCGGACGGTATCCACTTGGCCTGAATGATATCCTCGCCGCCTTTGCCGGACAAAAAGATGAGATCGTGCAGATGATCGTAGCCGACCACCGTGCGCCGCGCATCCTGACCGCGATTGGGGCAGGGGCTGCTTTCGGCCTGTCCGGGGCGATGTTCCAGACGATGCTGCGCAACCCGCTCGCCTCTCCCGATGTGATCGGGTTCAGCACCGGGGCAAGCTGCGGCGGGCTGGCCGCGATCCTGCTGTTCGGCAGCGCCTTTATTCTGCCGGGGGCCTTGCTGGGCGGCTTGCTAACAGCGGCGGCGGTGATTTCGCTGTCATATCATCGGGGATTACAGCCCTACCGTTTGATCCTGATCGGTCTTGGGGTCAGCATGACGCTGGCAGCGGGGGCCGATCTGCTGATGTCGCGGATTGATGTGCTGACCGCTGCCGACACGGCCAAATGGCTGGTGGGCACGCTGCATGCGCGCAACTGGTCCGATGTGACCTTGATCTGCGCCGGGCTGATCGTGCTTGCACCCATCGCGATCTGGCTAGAGTTCGCGTTGTCCCGGATCGCGATGGATGATGATATCGCGCACGGGCTGGGGCTGGCCCTGTCGCCGTTGCGGCTGGCCGTCACCGCCACTGGCGTGGGGCTTGTCGCGCTTGCAGTCAGCGTTGCCGGTCCGCTGCCCTTTGTCGCCTTTATATCCGGCCCGATTGCGCGACGTCTGGTCAAGGGCGCGCGGCCTGCATTGCTGCAAGCGGCGCTTGTCGGTGCGCTGGTGACACTGCTGGCCGATACGGCGGCCCGGTCGGTGCCAATGGTGCAACTGCCTGCCGGGGTGTTCACGGCGCTGATCGGTGCGCCTGTCTTGATGTGGCTACTGGTTGTTCAATTCAACAAAGGAAAGTTCTGATGGCCGAGCCCGCCCGCCTGCGCGCCGAAGCACTCAATGTCGGTTTTAACAGTGTTCCGGTGCTGACAAACCTGTCGGTCAGTATCCCTGACCAGCAGATGACTGTAATCGTCGGCCCGAACGCCTGTGGCAAATCCACCTTGCTGCGCAGCCTTGCGCGATTGGAACGGCCCGGTCCGGATCAGGTCGTGCTGGACGGTAAGTCTATTCACAATCAATCAAGCAAATCCGTAGCGCGACGACTGGCGATCCTGCCACAAACTCCGGTGGCGCCCGAGGGGCTGCGCGTGCGCGATCTGGTTGCGCGGGGGCGGACGCCGCATCAGTCGCCACTGCGGCAATGGTCGGTGCGCGATGCGCATATGGTTGATCAGGCCTTGCAGATGACGGGTCTGACCGATTGCGCTAACCGGGCGCTGGACACGCTGTCAGGTGGGCAGCGTCAGCGCGCATGGATCGCGATGGCGCTGGCACAGGATACCGACATTTTGCTGCTGGATGAACCCACAACCTACCTTGATCTGGCCCACCAGATCGAGCTGCTGAGCCTTGTCAGACGGCTTAACCGTGAAACCGGGCGCACCGTGGCCATGGTGTTGCATGATATCAATCTTGCCGCGCGCTTTGCGGATCAGATCATCGCCCTGAAAGACGGCGCAGTGCGCCATCAGGGCACACCCGATCAGGTCATCACGCCGGAGATCATGCAAGAGATTTTCAATCTGCCCTGCACCGTGATCCGAAGCCCAGTGCACGACCACCCCCTTATCATTCCTGCCTAAAGGATGCTGCCCATGACCATTGCACAGAGCTTCGATCTACAAAGCGAAGCAGAGATGCCCGACCTGTCTTTTGCCGCCATGCGTCTGGCGATGCTGCACGAGGCAGAGGAACATGAACTTCCATTGCTGACCAATTCCGATCAGGAAATCATCTGCGGCACTCCTTTTGGAAATCTGGGCGCTGTGGCCACGGACTCCGGCTTGTGCCTGCGGGTGTCGGCGGCGCGACCCGACTGGTTGTTCATGCTCAAGGAAAGCATGGTCGAACATCTGGTGCATGTTGTCCCTGACGCGATTGCCGGGCTGCGCTGGTCCGATGCGGAAGAGGTTGGCGCGCTGCCACCGAACTTTCAATTCGTCAAAGTGCAGTCGGTGCAGCCTGTGGGCAGCAGTTTCATACGGGTGCAGTTGAAGGTCGCCAATCTGACCAGCTATGATGACACATCACTGCATTTTCGGGTGGTATTGCCTCAGCCGGAGCAAACCAATGTGGTCTGGCCCAGCGTTGGCGCAAACGGTGCTACGATCTGGCCCAAGGGTGACGCCGCCTTGCACAAACCCGTCTATACGGCCCGCCGCGTCGATCATGAAAACGGGTTGTTGGAATTTGATGTGTTTTTGCATGACGGGGGGCGTGTCACCGATTGGGTGCGACAGCTGTCACCCGGCGACACCACAGCCATCGTTGGCCCCGGCGGTGGCGGTGTTCCGGCGGTCGATCAGATCAATCTTTATGGCGACGAAACCGGCTTTCCTGCCATCGCGCGGATTGTGGAAACATTGCCGCCCCATGTGACCGGGCGTGTGGTGCTGTCACCCCAAGATGATGCCGCCCGCGACTATCCCTTTACACCGCCAAAAGGCATGACCGTTGATTGGCTGCCTGCGGGCCAATCCCTGACCGAAAGCGCCCTGGCCGATTTGGCTGCAATGCCAGATCACTTCTTGTGGTTCGCCGCCGAGAAAACGCAGGTGCAGCCGGTGCAGAAAGCACTGAGAGCCGCGGGGATTCCCACGACCGGTAGCTATGCCGGAACCTATTGGGGCAAATCATCATGAAGCGCATCTTGCAGAGTGGGGCCGTGATGCTGGCTGTGGGCACGATGCAGCCCGCTATGGCGCAGGAAACCGCGCCGGTGCAGCCCGTGGCACCCGCCCAACCGGAAATACCCGTGACGGATGACACGGCGACCGTTCAGATACCCGAAGCGCAACCCGCAGAAGCACCGGTACTGGTCGCCGACACGCCAGCGCCGATTTCGTACGATGTGGCTATCATCGCCGCAGAAGCACATGTGCAGGCGCTGCAATTCCTGCGCGATGGTGGCCCGACGATCTGGGCGATTGCGGCACTGTCAGTGATCACGGTGGCGTTGATCCTGTGGAAAATATGGCGGCTGGCGCTGATCGGGGCGTGGTCGCGCGGCAAGGCGGGCCGGGCTGTTGATGCATTCGCAGCGGGGCAGGCTGACACGGCAGAGCAAACCGTTGCAGGGAGACGCGGTATCCGGTCCAAAGTCACCCATGCGGCCATTCGTGCGGTCAGCACAATGCCAGAGGAAAAGGCCCGCGAAGAAACCATGCGCGTTGCCAAGCGCGAGCTGGCCAATGCCGCCACAGGCTTGCGTGCGCTCGAATTGATTGCGACCATCGCGCCGCTCCTGGGCTTGCTGGGCACGGTGCTTGGTATGATCGCGGCCTTTCAGGCATTGCAAGAGGCAGGCAGTAAGGCTGATCCCGCGCTGCTGGCCGGCGGCATTTGGGAAGCATTGCTAACCACCGCCGCAGGTATGGCTGTCGCCATTCCGGCCTCTGTCGCGCTGACGTGGTTTGAATCCGTTATCGACCGCATCCGCCGCGACCTGGAGGATCACGCGAGCCGTATCTTCCTCAGCCCGCGCCCCGCGAAACTGCAAATGGCTGCTGAATAACCATGCAATTTGCCCCGCCAGCCCGCCCCCGGCGCAAGCCCAGCCTGACACCCATGATTGATGTGGTGTTTTTGCTGCTGGTCTTTTTCATGCTGGCGTCGCGCTTTGGGATGGATGCGGCCCTTCCGCTGCCTCTGGCGGCGGGTGGCGGCGGTGAATACAGCGGCCCGCCGCGTTTGGTTGATATCGGTCCGACGGAAATCCGATTGAATGGCGTTGCTGTTTCGGTCGCCCAATTGACGGCCGAACTGGGCGCGTTGATGCAAAGCCCTGCGGACACGGTTATCCTGCGTGGTCAGGACGGTGCGAATTTGCAACGGGTGATTACTGTGACAGAGGTGCTGCGCACGGCAGGGCTGACGGCGCTGGTACTGGTGGAGTAACGGCGATGGACCTGTCTGATATCCCCCGCAAACCACGTGCTGAATCCATTGTGCCAATGATCAATGTGGTGTTCCTGCTGCTGATTTTCTTCCTGATGACCTCGCAAATCGCACCGCCCGAACCCTTCCTGGTCGAGGTGCCACAGGCGCAATCTGAACAAGAGGCCGAGTCCGACGCGGTGCTTTACATCGACGCTACGGGCACCCTGTCTTTCGACGGGGTGACGGGTGCCGCGGCACTGGACCAATTGACAGCGATCGCGGCGACGACAACCACGCTGACGGTAAAAGCCGATGGACGGCTAGAGGCAAACCTGCTGGCGGTCACCTTGGGCGATCTGACCCGCGCAGGGTTTTCCGATGTCGCACTTGTGGTCACACCCCGATGAGACGGATGCTTGAAATAGCCGTCTTTGCGGCGTTGGCGATTGCACTGCATATCGCCGCCTTCGCCACTGCCGGAGAGCGCGGTGCGCAAAGCCAGGGGGCGGGCGGGGAAACGCTTGTGTCGCTGGCAGGCGCGTCAGCGCAGGTGGAACAGATGGTCGCGGAATGGGAAACGCCGCCTGATGTGACCGAATCGGTGACAGAGGTGATGCCGCCACCGCCCCCCGTCGCAGACACATTGCCAACGCTCACCATGCCCGAGGCGCCATTAGCCCCGCGCGCACTGCCGCAGATGATCCCACAATCGCCCGATGCTGTCAGCACACCCACTGTGGATACCGCGCCTGCCGAACCGCCGTCGCAAACCGCTTTGACATCTTCGCAACGCCCGCAGGCCCGTCCGGTGCAGCGTAGGCAGGAACAGCAGGATGCGCGGCAAGAGCAGCGCGCGGCGGGCACGGGCGGTGGCGCACAGGCGGGGCAGTCTGGCCAGTCCGCAGCCACCACAGTGTCCAGCGGACGTGCGGCAGAGCTGCAGGCGGTCTGGGGCGCGCAGATCAGGTCGCGGATTGAAAACCGAAAGCGACGCCCGTCCGGCGCGCGCGGGGGCGGACGAGTTGTTGTTGCGCTGAACGTGTCGCGGGAGGGGCAATTACTGAGCGTCAGCATCCGTCAGTCATCAGGCGTTGCGGCCTTCGATCAGGCGGCGCTGCGCGCTGTTTCACGGGCCGGGCGCTTTCCTGCCGCGCCAGCCGAATTGGCAGCGCCAAGCTATCGTTTCGCGCTACCGATCACATTCGAACGTTAGACCTCGCACGGTCTTAATGTGCCATGAGCACGGCGCTATCTTGCTGCGCGATCATTTCTCTTGTGGTGCCGCCAAAAACGGCTTCGCGTAGCCGTGTATGTCCATACGCGCCCATCACGATCAGGTCTGTACCTGCTGATTTGGCTTTTGCGCAGATCGCGGCGGCAAGACTGGCGCCCTCGCTTTCATATTGATCCACCGTAACATGGCATCCATGGTGGCTTAGCCATTTGGCAAGATCCGCGCCGGGGTCTTCGCTTTCGCCGTTACGTTTCGGCTTGGCGTCGAAAATACCGATGGTGACCTGCTGCGCGGATTTGAGCATTGGCAAAGCCTCATGCACCGCGCGCGCCGCAGGGTCGCTGGCATTCCACGCAATAAAGACCCTTTCCGGGGAAAGCGGTGCGCGGGATTGATGCGGGTTGATGATCACGCTCACAGGCGATTTGAACAGCAGCCCGTACAGCAGCTTGTCATAGGCTTCCTCTTGCGCGCGCAGATCATGTTGCAGCACAGCAATATCGCAGAGCATGGCGCGCGGCGCCACATCATCGTCGAGTGATGCAGGGAAAGAACAGATAACACCCGCTTCACCTGACAGCCCCTCTTTGTCGAAAAACGCATTGCTTTGCTTACGCTTGGCCTCCATCGCTTCTGTCAAATCATGCCGGTCCTGTATCCAGTTTTGCGGAATAGCGACCGCGCCATAAGGCATCCCGCCATAGGCGTAGGCCGGAATGGATTGCACCGGACCGATGTGCAGAACCGACAAATGTGCGTTTTGTGATCTTGCCGTATCGGCGAGATATGACAGATCATGATCTGTTCCATCGGGCCCCTGAAGGACGAGTATCGTTTGATTTTGCATGTAAACCCCCTTGTTTCCAATGAAGCCTAGCACATCACGCGGGACTATCGATTGCGCTGGATCAATTGGCCGGGCAAACAGCGTTTGCATGGGTGCCAGAGCGGCGTTTCGTTGGTTTCGCCTTGCCCGCGTCTGCGGTAAACTGGCCTGCCGGATATGTGAGGTGATGCATGGCTCTTGATATTGATTTGATTAACAAAACCTATGATGCGATCAAACCATCCATCATCCGCACGCCATTGGTGCATGCTGCGCGGCTGTCTTTGCAACTGGGGTTTGATCTTTATCTGAAGCTGGAAAATCTACAGCACACAAACGCGTTCAAGGCGCGGGGGGCGCTGGCGAAATTACTGACTTTGTCGGATCGAGCGCGTGCGTCCGGGGTGATTGCTTGTAGTGCGGGCAACCATGCGCAGGGGGTTGCGTATCATGCGAACCGTTTGGGCATACCGGCCACGATTGTCATGCCCGAAGGCACACCTTTCAACAAAGTCCAGCGCACCAAAGAGCTTGGCGCGGATGTGATCCTGCATGGGGCGGGATTTGATGAAAGCGTGCAGTTCACGCTGGATATGGCGCAGGATAAGGGGCTGACGTTTATTCACCCGTTTGATGACCCCGTCGTGGCCGCAGGGCAGGGCAGTATCGCGTTGGAAATGCTGCAAGATCAGCCTGATCTGGACTGTATTGTTGTTCCGATCGGTGGCGGCGGATTAATTGCGGGCATGGCCGTTGCAGCGAAATCGGTGAAACCTGATGTGCAGATTATTGGTGCGCAGGCGGATCGATTTGATGCGGTAAAGGCTGATTTCGATCAGGCCCCCACCCATTTCAGCGGGGCCACATTGGCCGAGGGGATTGCGGTTCGCGAACCCTCTGCCGCCAATCTGGAAATCATCCGGACCTATGTGGATCGGATCGAAACTGCCAGTGAGCCAGAGATCGAAGCCGCGGTGTTTGACCTGCTGTCCTTTGAGAAACTCGTGGCCGAAGGTGCGCCCGGTGCAGGGCTTGCGGTGATCCAGAAAATGGCGTCGGACTTTCATCGGAAAAAGGTCGGACTTGTGGTCTGTGGCGGCAACATCGACTCGCGGCTTTTGTCGACGCTGATCCTGCGCGGTCTGGTGCGCGACGGCCGGATCGCGCGGCTGACATTCGAGATTGATGACCGCCCCGGACAGCTGGCCGAGATTTCGCGGATCATCGGAGAGGCCGGGGCTAATGTGGTCGAGGTCATTCATCAGCGGATGATGCAAAGCGTGTCTTTGAAGCAGGCCGAACTGGAAATCGTGATTGAGGCCCGCGACAAGGCGCATGTGACCGACACCGTGAGCACACTGCGCGCGGCAGGGTTCACGCTGCGTGCAGATACTGAAGTGAACTGACGCCGCGCTGACCGAGCCCGAACGCACTTCGTGAGGCCTTCTTAGTGGCTATGCTGCATTTGATATTTTGCGGTTAGCGTCGAAAAGGGCCACAGTTTCGGATATGATCGGGTTCCTTATCTGCGGGGTGTCCATCAGCATTTCATGTCGTCCGCCGGAGATGACCCGCAGCGTGCCGTCGGGCCATGCGCCCATGCGGTCGCGGATGCGAACCGGGTCCACGATACCTTCATCACGGCCCAGAAACGTCGTGCAGGGGACTGCGGGGGCGGGGCGCGTGCTTAGGCCGTGCATTTCGCGCAGGGATGTGTTCAGCCAGCGCAGCGACGGCCCGCCAAGCGCAAGATCGGGATGCGCCTTGAGCTGGTCGCGCATGACGTCATACATTTCTGCGTCGGTGGTAAGCGTGTTGCCCATGAAGGGCGCGCGCAGGACGTAGGATTGTTCGAATTGACCCGGCGCAAGGCTTTGGTCGAAGCCCAAAGACGTGCTGACAGCCGACAGCCCCCACGCGACCGGACGCAAGGCGGTGGACATCTGGATCCCCCACATCGGGGCCGAGAACATGGCCGCGTTAACGTCCAGCCCTTCCAGCAAAGACCGCAGCCCGATGCAGCCGCCCATCGAATGCCCGATCAGGAAATAGGGGCGCGGCAGGTCGATGGCTTTGACGAATGCCATGACTGCTTCGACGTCTTTTTGATAGTCGGCAAACTGGCCAACATGGCCTACGGCCCGGTTAGGGGTCATGCGGTCGGCAATGCCTTGACCGCGCCAGTCAATGGCGATGCTGGCATAGCCTTGGTCGTGCAAGGCGCGCGCGGTCTGACCGTATTTTTCGACGAACTCGGTCCGTCCGGGAAAGATCAGGACTGTGCCTTTGGCATTCTCAGGCTTCCAATGACCCACGCGAATGCGCAGGCCATCGGATGTTGTCAGCCAATGGGCGGCGCCACCTTCGGCGGCGCGCGCAATGTCGTCATAATAGGGGGCTGTTTCCATATCTTAGGATAGAACTCCTGACAGTTTCATTGCCTGCGCCATATCGCCGTCCACGCTGAGCTTGCCCGTCATAAAGGCGGTCGTTGGGTTCAATTCACCATCCAAAATCGCTTTGAACGTTTCCGTGCTTGCCGTCAGAGAGACATCTGCGTCGTCGTCACCCGCACGGGCACCGTTTTCGTCAATGATGATCGCGCCTTCATCTTCGATGATGAATTTGGCGTTTCCGTCAAAGCCCTGGCCGTTCATCTTTGCGTTCAGTGCGGCTACGGCTTCGGTTACAACGTCGCTCATGTTTTTCGTCCTTTATTTCGATGTGGCTGACAGACCCTCTGGTGCTGACCGCCAAGTGCGCTACATTGGCTTTATGGTTATGCACACACATCACTTCAAATGTACCGTTACGGCATTTCTGCTGGGAGTGGGGTTTTCCTTACCTGCGCTCGCGCAGGAGGCGACGCTGGATGAGCTTTACCAGAATCTTCAAGCGGCGGATGAGGCAACCTATCAACGGGTAGAGCGCCAGATCGTGACCGAATGGGAAAAGAGCGGATCAGCCGCGATGGACCTGTTGTTGCGCCGTGGACAGGATTCGCTGGAGTCGGGTCACCCCGATGCGGCGGTTGAGCATTTCTCGGCACTTGTGGATCACGCACCTGAGTTTTCAGAAGGCTATTATGGGCGTGCCACCGGCTATTATCTTCTTGGGATGATCGGCCCTGCCTTGGCGGATATTGGTGAGACGCTTCGCCTGAATCCACGCCATTTCGAGGCGATGCGCGCATTGGCGATGATCTTGCAAGAGATGGAGCAGCCCGATAATGCGCTGGAACTTTACGAGATGGTTCTGGCAATCAGTCCGCAGTCGGCTGAGGCAAAACAGGCTTTGGAATTTCTGCGTATGGAACTGGAAGGTCAGGCGCTCTGACGTCTGGTCCCGGCCTGAGGGTTTGCGATGCTAGCTTCGCGTGTGACGGCTGTTCTGGGCCCGACGAATACCGGTAAGACGCATTATGCGATTGAACGCATGCTGTCCTATCGCAGTGGCATTATTGGCTTGCCGCTGCGGCTTTTGGCGCGCGAGGTCTATGATAGAATTGTCGCGATCCGTGGCCCGTCTGTTGTTGCACTGGTGACGGGCGAAGAACGCATTGTCCCACCTCGCGCAGCCTATTGGGTGTGCACGGTCGAGGCGATGCCTGACGGGATGGGCTGTGATTTTCTTGCCGTCGATGAAATTCAGCTTTGTGCTGATCCGGAACGCGGACATGTGTTTACCGACCGGCTGTTGAATGCGCGCGGCTTGCACGAGACGCTGTTTCTGGGGGCCGAAACCATGCGCAGCGCCATCGCGGCGCTGGTGCCAGAGGCGCAATTCATGCGCCGCGAGCGGATGTCGCTGCTGAGCTATACCGGATCGAAAAAGATCAGTCGGATGCCAGAGCGCGCGGCGATTGTCGGGTTTTCGGTCGAAAATGTCTACGCAATCGCAGAGCTGCTGCGCCGAACCAAAGGCGGGGCGGCGGTTGTTATGGGCGCTTTATCCCCGCGCACCCGCAATGCGCAGGTTGAGATGTATCAAAACGGGGATGTCGATTACCTTGTTGCGACCGATGCTATCGGTATGGGGCTTAATCTGGATATTTCGCATGTTGCGTTTTCGGCGTTGAGCAAATTTGACGGGCGGCGCATGCGCCCGTTGCAGCCCGAAGAGCTTGCCCAGATCGCCGGGCGGGCTGGCCGCCACACCGATAACGGCACCTTTGGCGTGACAGGCGAAGCCGCCCCGCTGGATGAGGCTGTGGCTGAGGCGATCTGTGATCACCGGTTCAGCCCGGTCAAAAAACTGCACTGGCGTAACAGCGATCTGCAGTTCGGATCGGTCAAGCGCCTGATCAATACGCTGGAACAGCGGACCGATGATTTCTGGCTGACCCGCGTGCGTGAAAGCGACGATCTGCGCGCGCTCAAGGCGCTTGCCGGGGATGCCGAGGTTGCAGCGCGGGCCACTGACGGTCCGTCGGTGCGTTTGCTTTGGGATGTGTGCCGCATTCCCGATTTCCGGGGGATTTCCGCAGGCGAACATGCTGGCCTGTTGACCCAGATCTATCACGATTTGCATCAGCTTGGGCATGTTTCCGCCAATTGGTTCGGGTTGCAGGTCCGCCGCATTGATCGCACCGACGGGGACATTGATACGCTGTCAAAGAGGCTCGCCTACATCCGCACTTGGACTTATGTTGCACAGCGCAAAGGTTGGCTTGTTGACGAATCGCATTGGCGCGAGGAAACCCGCGCGGTAGAAGACCGTTTATCAGATGCACTTCATGGTGCACTTACGCAGCGATTTGTGGATCGGCGGACCAGTATTCTGCTTCGCCGACTCAGACAGAAGGAGAGCCTTGTGGCCGACGTGAATGACAAAGGCGAAGTAACCGTAGAGGGCGAATTCGTCGGACGGTTGGAGGGATTCCGGTTCCGCATGGATAAAGCGGGCAGCCCGGATGAGGCCAAGACATTGCGTCAGGCGTCAGTGGCCGCTTTGGTGCCGCAGTTCCATCTGCGCGCTGACAGGTTCTATAATGCGCCCGACCCCGAGATTGATTTCACCGAACAAGGTGGCCTGATGTGGGGCGAGCAGGCCGTTGGCAAGCTTGTGACCGGCGCTGACCCCTATAAGCCGGGGATCGAGGTTTTTGTTGATGATGAGGCAGGCCCAGATGTGGCCGCCAAGGTGCAGCGCCGCTTGCAGCATTTCATCGACCGCAAGATTGCTGCCGGTTTTGAACCGCTGTTGGCGCTTAAGAATGATGAGACCCTGACAGGCGGCGCAAAAGGGTTTGCCTATCGCATGGCGGAAAACTTTGGCGTTATCCCGCGCGGCGAGGTCGCGGACGAGGTCAAGGCGCTGGATCAGGATGCCCGCGGTGCGCTGCGCAAGCATGGTATCCGCTTTGGACAGTTCACGGTGTTCATGCCACTATTGTTGAAGCCTGCCCCCACGCGGTTGCGCCTGATCCTGTGGTCGCTGGCCAAAGGGCTGTCTGAATTCCCTGAAAGCCCGCCGGCGGGTCTGGTGACTGTGCCTGCCTCGAAAGATGCGGTGCAAGGCTATTATGCCATGGCGGGCTATCGTGCGGCGGGTGAACGGGCGATCCGGATCGACATGCTGGAACGGCTGGCTGACATGCTGCGCGACAAGGACAGCCGCAGTGGATTTGAGGCGAACCCGGATATGCTGTCGATCACCGGGATGACTTTGGACCAGTTCGCCGACCTGATGCAGGGGCTGGGTTACAAGGCCGAGAAGGGTGAGCGGGAAAAAACCAAAGCCGCGCGTCCGCCTGAGACACCGGAAACGCCTGCACCGGATACCGCCCCGGCGGGTGTGCCGGATGATACGCCGTCGGAAATCCCGGATACGACACCGAGCGAGACACCGTATGATATCCCGCGGGAACTGCCGGTTGATACGCCCGCAGAAAGCCCGGCCGACGCACCACAGGAAATCCCTGTGCCGCCATCCGAACCGGATGTGCCCGAAGCCGAGATCTTCTATACCTTCACTTGGGGTGGTCGCGCACCGCGTCAGAACAGCCGACCGCAGGGTGCCAAGCCACGCGGCAAGGGCAAGCCCAAGGGACGTGGAAAGCCAGAGGGTCAGCAGAAGCCGCAGACGTATCAGGCCAAGCCGAAGCGGGAAAAACAGATTGATCCCGACAACCCCTTCGCCGCTGCTTTGGCGGGTTTCAAGAAGGATTGACCGACAGACCCACAATCCGGCTGGACAAATGGCTGTGGCAGGCGCGGTTTTTCAAATCGCGCAGCTTGGCCGCCGGGGTTGTGAGCGCGGGCAAGGTGAGGGTGGACGGCCAGCCCGTCAGCAAACCTGCACGTGCGGTTGGTGCGGGGAATGTGCTGACCTTCATTCAGGCGCGTGACACACGGGTCGTGCGAATCCTTGCATGTGGCGAAAGGCGTGGACCAGCGCCCGAAGCGCAGGCGCTTTACGAAGATTTGTCGCCTGCACCTGCGGAACATCGTCCCTATAATCCGGGCGGTGACAGGAAGGGACGCCCAACAAAGAAAGATCGCAGGGATATGATGACGCACCGCAACCCGGGCGGGGCTTTGGACCTTGAATGACCCTGCTGTCTATTCTAGCTAGGCTGCAACAACTACCCGGATGACCTCATGACCTATATCGTTAACGATAACTGCATCGCCTGCAAATACACTGATTGCGTAGAAGTGTGCCCCGTAGATTGCTTCTACGAGGGTGAAAACATGCTGGTGATTCATCCCGACGAATGTATTGATTGTGGGGTTTGTGAACCTGAATGCCCCGCCGATGCCATCCGTCCGGACACAGAGCCGGACATGGAAAAATGGGTGGAGTTCAATCGCAAGTATTCCGAGATGTGGCCTGTCATCATCACCAAAAAAGATCCGCTGCCGAATGCCGACGAGATGGACGGCAAGGACGGCAAGATGGAGCTGTTTTCCGAAACCCCCGGCGAGGGCGGGTGATTCTGCAAGCCAGCGGGGGCTGACGCGGTTCAAATTCTTTATTTATAACGGATTTATCGTGCTTCATCGCGGCGCTTTCTTGCACGCCGTTTTTGTGATATACTTAGCTTAATGCTGCGAACGAGTTGATCCAGATATGTATACGAAACAGTCCGGCGGAGGCCATGCGGTCACCGACGGTCTTTGTGTCGTCTATTGAGGCGGATCTCCCATGAAAGGACGATCATGAGCAAGAAGAAGAACGAGTTTAGCCCTAACGACTTTGTTGTGTACCCTGCGCACGGCGTTGGCAAGATTGTATCTATCGAAAGGCAGGAAGTTGCCGGTTTTGAACTGGAACTGTTCGTTATCTCGTTCGAGAAGGACAAGATGACCCTGCGGGTGCCAACCCACAAGGCCACAGACGTCGGTATGCGTGCACTTGCGACGCCAGACGTTGTTGCCCATGCGATGAAAACCCTGCGGGGCAAGGCGAAGGTGAAAAAGGCCATGTGGTCCCGCCGCGCCCAGGAATATGAGCAAAAGATCAACTCTGGTGATCTGATTGCGATTGCAGAAGTGGTTCGCGACCTGCACCGGCAGGACGATCAGCGCGAGCAGAGCTATTCCGAACGCCAGCTTTACGAAGCCGCTCTTGAGCGTCTGACACGTGAGATCGCTGCCGTGGCAGGCAACGACGAAAACGCCGCTGCTGCTGAAATTGACAGCGTGCTGGTTGGGCGGGCTGCCTGATATAACGACAGATGTCGAGAAAAAGGCCGCATTCTAGGCGATGCGGCTTTTTTGTGGCGATTATGGTAATTCACGAAATTCCCGGGGCATTACCAATCGCCCAAGCGGGGCTACTTTCTTACAGCGCCCGCCAGCCGATGTCGTTTCGGTAGAAGCCTTGGGGCCAATCAACCTGCTGTGCCATGGCGTAGGCCTTTTGATGCGCCTCTGCCAGCGTCGCGCCGCGTGCGGTGATGTTCAGGACCCGTCCGCCCGTGGCGGTGATCTGCCCGTTGTCTTTGGACGTGCCCGCGTGAAAGATCATGTGGAAACTGTCTTGAGGCTGCGTCTTTAATCCTTTGATGACCGTATTCTTTTCATAGCTGCCTGGATACCCTTTGGCGGCCATGACGACGCTCAGGGCGTGGTCCTCTGCCCAGTTGATCTGCACCTCTGATAGCCGTTCTTCGGCGCAGGCCTGCAATAGGTCCAGCACCTGCCCGCCAAGTCGCATCATCAGGCATTGGCATTCAGGGTCGCCGAAGCGGACGTTGTATTCAACCAGCCGTGGCTGTCCGTTTTCGATCATCAGCCCGCAAAACAACACCCCTTGGAACGGTATGCCGCGTTTGGCCATTTCATCCATGGTGGGCTGAATGATTTCATCCAGCGCCTTTTGCGTCACCTCATCTGACATGACCGGGGCAGGGGAGTAGGCCCCCATGCCACCTGTGTTCGGCCCGGTGTCGCCGTCAAAGGCGCGCTTGTGATCTTGCGCCGTGCCGATTGGCAGGATCGTTTTGCCATCGCACAGGACAAAGAACGAAGCTTCCTCGCCTTCCATAAATTCCTCGATCACCACCTCTGCCCCGGCTGCGCCGAAACTGCCGTCAAACATGTCGTCAATCGCGGCGAGCGCCTCTGCCTCGGTCATCGCGACGATGACCCCTTTGCCTGCGGCCAGCCCATCAGCCTTGACGACAATCGGGGCGCCCTGTGCACGGATATAACTGCGCGCGGCGGCGGCATCGGTGAAATGCGCATAAGCCGCAGTGGGCGCGCCTGCTGCATCGCAGATCGCCTTGGTAAAGGATTTGGAGGCTTCAAGCTGTGCGGCCGCTTGCGAGGGGCCGAAAACAGATAGGCCCGCCGCCTGCAGCCGGTCGGCGACGCCTGCGGCAAGTGGTGCCTCTGGCCCGATTATAACGAAATCAACGGCATTTTCTTCGGCAAAGACAGCGACGGCACCGCCATCCAGTATGTCGATATCCGCGCATTCGGCGATCATGGCGATGCCTGCATTTCCGGGGGCGACGATCAACCGGTCGCATTTCGGGTTCTGCTTGATCGCCCAGGCCAGCGCATGTTCGCGCCCGCCGCTTCCAAGGATCAGGATATTCATTGTCATGCCCTCAACTGGCCTTTGCACGGTGATCTGGCCATAGACGATGATCCGGAAGGGAACAACCGTGGCTATGGGGGTGAATATGCAGGCTAAGCGCCTATTCCCGAGCAGGGATAGTGCGATCGTACCCCACGGAATGGGGCTGATCTCGGAACTTTTGCCAATGTGTGCGTGTTGGTTTTTGCGTTCCGGTCCAAGGCCGGCCACCCATTTTTCAGAAAAAAGGTAGCCTCATGACAAAGAAGCCAACTCTCACCTCATCCTCGGGTAAGCCATATCCCACAAATGAAACCTCGCAGACGGCCGGGGCGCGTGGTCCGCTGTTGATGGAAGATCACTACCTGATGGAAAAGCTGGCTCATCAGAACCGGGAGCGTATTCCGGAACGTGTGGTTCACGCTAAGGGCTGGGGTCTTCAGGGAAAATTCCGCGTCACACATGACGTCACGAAGTATACCCGCGCCAAGATGTTTTCCGAAATCGGGAAAGAGACTGAAATGCTGTCCCGCTGGTCGACTGTCGCGGGCGAACGCGGTGCTGCTGATGCGGAACGTGACGTGCGGGGCTTTAGCCTGAAATTCTACACCGAAGAAGGCAATTGGGATATGGTTGGCAACAACACACCCGTCTTTTTCGTTCGCGATGCGTTCAAATTTCCTGATTTCATCCGCACACAAAAACGCCACCCCAAAACCAACATGCGCAGCCCCGAAGCGATGTTTGATTTCTGGGCCGGGCAGCCGGAAAGTGTGCATCAGGTCACGATCTTGATGTCTGACCGGGGCATTCCGCGCAGCCCTGCCCATATGAATGGCTACGGCAGCCATACGTTTTCGATGTGGAACGCCGCAGGTGAACGCCACTGGGTCAAGTTCCATTTCCGCACGCATCAGGGCCATGAATGGTACAGCGACGCCAAAGCGGCCGAGATTATTGGCCAGACGCGCGAAAGCTATTCGGAAGAGCTGTGGAATATGGTCGAGGCGGGCAATTTTCCCAAATGGACTCTGTTCATTCAGGTCATGACCGAAGAAGAGGCAATGGAAACACCTTTCAACCCGTTCGATCTGACGAAGGTTTGGCCGCATGGGGATTACCCCCTGATTGAGGTCGGCGAGGTGACGATGGATACCGTTCCTGAAAACTACTTCCAGCTTGTCGAAAACGCGGCCTTTAACCCCAATAACATCGTACCGGGCATTGGGTTTTCGCCTGACAAAATGCTGCAAGCGCGGGTCTTTTCTTATGCGGATGCGCACCGCTATCGCATCGGCACCCATTACGAGGCACTACCAGCGAATGCACCCAAGAATGCACCGGTGAACCACTATCACAAAGACGGGTCAATGCGGTTCTTCACCAATGATTTTGGCAATCCGAACGCCTATTATGAGCCGAACCAGTATGACGGCCCGGTGGCGGATGAAAGCGTGACAGAGCCGCCCTTGCGGATCGATCCAGAGGCTGTGGCCGCCCGCTTTAAGCAGGAAGAATCAGATATTGATTACGTCCAGCCGCGCGCGCTTTATGCCGAGGTGCTGAATAACGATGAGCGTGACCGCCTGCACAAGAATATGGCGGGCGGCATGGCACCAGTGTCAGACAGTGTGAAAGAACGCTGGTTGGCGGTGCTGAAGAAGGTCCACCCGGATTACGAGGCGGGTGTGCGTCAAGCGTTGGAAACTGGCAATCATGGCGATCCATCGCTGCCGGTCACGGACGATACACCGTTGGAAGTGGCCGACTAACCGCAATGGGCGGCGGGTACAGCCCGCCGCCTGTTACTAATTTCCCAGCCGCCCGACCACGCCTTCGGCCCAGCGGTCACTGGCCGCACCAAAGCAATCATGCAGTGAATCCACAGCGATCACGCTGCCAAGCGCCAGCCGTCCCAACAAACACAGCCCCGGCGCGATGTTTCCGTCCTCTGCGATGAGACTGCCATCCGCCGCGATGTTTGCACCAAACCCTTCTGAAATGGGGTGTAACTGTCCGCTCTTCAGGAGCGCGTTCACCAGCGGTGCGGTGATCTTTTCCAGATCGGGCGCGGGCATCACGGCGTCAATCATAACCGACGCTGTCTGAACCTGCCCATCACAGGTCAGCGTCCATCCAGCCTCTACCAGCGCGATATCGGGATCAGCGGTGTAGTCTAGGTCGACAATCCCTGCATCGTTCAGCGCGGCCAATTCGAGGGCGGATGATAGCGGTGGACCATAAGAGTAGCGTTTCATCCCTTCATCGAATCCAACGATGACTTTCGCGGTTTCGGGCGGTGTCTCGGCGGGGTTATAGCCGACGCGCAGCTGATCCTGCCATTTCCGCCATATTTGCCCGATCGTGTATCCGATGGTGGGAGGGGTTGCCCCTTCGGCCAGCGCGATGCCTTGCTGCAGAACGGCATGGGCGCCGCCAGTTTCCTGATCGCCGGGTGCTGACCATTCTGTGTCTAGCCAGTCTGCCACATCCTGAGGATCGGTGGGTGCGCCGCATTCCTGCTGGATGCGTGTCACCACCGGGATCAGCGCTGTATTGATCAGGTAGGGAACGCTATCAGGTGTCACATTTGCGGCTTCGGTGATCGCAACAGAGAACGCTTCAGTTTCTTCGGGGCGGGGGGTGAATCTTGCGTCCAGCGCCTCTGTCGCGGGTTTTGGAAAGGGGGGCTTGCCGTCGAGCGAGAACGGCAGGATGCTGGCCGGTTCGCGGCCTGACGGTTGATACCCCCCATCCGCGAACACCCCGCCCTGCGCCTGTGTCAGCACGCGGATGATATCAAAGGCGGATAAGGCCAGACCCCGGATCGCCACGACCTGTCCTGACCAACCCGCCGCAGCGTCCTGCAATTGCCACGCGGGATACGCATTGGCGAGCGTACCCGCCGCATTTTGCGTATGATCCTGCCATTCCGCCCATTGGTCATCCGGGACGACATCGGGTTGGCCGAGTGTTAGCAGAACCTCGGCGTAGGGGCCGTGTTGCTGGCCATCGACGCGCAGCATCCAACCATCGTCAGTATGATCAATCGCCTCCACCGGCTTTGTAGAGCGGCTGACATGCAGACTGTCGTGATCGAGCACATCCTCCAAACGGGCCTCTAAATAGCGGCCCAGATCGGCGCGCGTCGGAAAGCTGTCGGGATCGGGTGTTTCACTTAGCCATTCGGCGAAATTTCCGCAGCGCAAGAACGTCGGTGCGCGGATCGCGATGTCGCGGATCGGGATATTCAGCAGGCAGCTCGGGCTTTCTTGCGGGTCGAAATTCGGCCCAGCCCCGCAGGCCGGAAACGGATCGAAAAGATTTATAGTCAATGGGGCGTCGTCGGGGGGTAATTTTTCTGCCAATGCCTCCAGCGCGCCCAAGCCTCTGGGTCCGACGCCGATAATGGCAATGCGCGGGGCTGACTTGGCATGATTCATATTTTCGTATCCACGGGATGTTACCAGACTGATAAAGGAACTGTCCTGAGGCAATCAGGGTTCCAATGGGTGGTCTGTTCTGTGGATGGGGAAGGCCCTTACTGGGCGCGCTATATCCTATTCGGACATCTTTGGGCTTTAGCGACCCGCGGTGTTCTTATCGAAAACCCTATGGATGCGGGCGAAATTCGCCCGCACCAGATGCCATAGCGCCAATTAAAGGCTAATGGATTGCTCGACTTTTTTGACCTGAACGCGTGCCATACCCAGATTGGCCGCTTTCTTGTCCAATGCGACGTAAAGGAAGACTTTCGGGGATTTTTCAAGCGGGCGGATCAAGTGAAACTGCTTGCCGAGGGTGATCAGGATGTCGTCGATATGATCATCCAGATCAAGCATTTCGATCGCGGAAAGCTTTGCTTTTACGACTTCTGTGTTGGCGGCACCGGCTGCCTCCAGATCGAATTTGCCGCCGCCTTCAGACGCCATCATCAGGCCGGTTTCACTATCGACCATACATGCGCCGATGAAGCCGCCGATGTCGCTCAGTCCAGAAATATCAATTGCCATGGTGTGTTCCTTACTCGTTAACTTGGGGTTGGTTTCGTGTGTTAGCGCCGCGTTTTCGTCAGTCGCCCGGTCTTGTTTCGGTTTCGTTGAGCCGACACCAAGCACCTTTTGTAAAATCCGCAACTTCTTGCTCCAACTGAATCTTCACTCGCTCAAAAGCGAGGTCACTCAAACTACGCGTCGATAAACCCGCAACGAGCACGCGAAGATGCGTGTCGTCGACGCCCTTCTTTGCGCGCAATAAGTCCACAGCGTGTTCAATTGTGGCTAAAAGTTTGGCTTTTGTGTCTGATGATGCAATGTCAGCTTGTAGCTTTGAAAGCTGCGCGCGTAAGTCAGCTTTTGCGTCATCTTCCGACAGTTCTGTGGCCGGAGCGACCGCTTTCGGATCACCTGTTGCGGGCTCCATTTCAACCGTATCGCGTGCGTCACAGGCTGTTTGAGCACGCGCAACGGCCGCCCTGATCGCCTTAAGCAACTCGGCAGCACCGCTATCGCGCCAGACCTGCATATCGGTTGTCGCGCCTGCTGCATTTGCGCTTAATGCGCGTGTTGATGACACCGGATGGATGCCGCCAAAAAGCGGGCCGGTCTCTTTTTGCAGCCGTTTGATAACCTTGCCGATGCTGGCGGGGTCATCCAGCTGGTCGGTGCGCGTCACTGCAAGCAAACTGTTTTCACGAAGCCCTTCTGGCAGCATCTTCCACGCGGCTTTTTCTGACTGACGCCATGCTTGATTGGCCGCAGTGCACCAGACGGCAAAGTCGATGAAATCTTCGATGATGCGTAGTGATCCAACCGCGATGCGCGGATCGGATATGCCGGGTGTATCCACCACGTCGCACCGTTCCAGCAGGGGACTGTCATGTGTCATACGCACCAGCGCATAATTTTCCAGCATGTCCCAACTGGGTGCACTATGTGCAATAGGATCGGCGTGACCATCCGCCCCGAAACCCTGCCATGACAGCGCGGGTCCATGGGTCAGCCAGATCAGCGGCAGCTTTGTCGCGGTCACCCGCGCGGGCAGAAACGACTGCCCAAGCAGCACGTTGAGCAGGGTCGATTTCCCAGCGCTGAACTCGCCCATCAATGCAAAGACCGGGCGTTGGCTGAACCACGCCCCCATCTGCAGCGCAAGGCGGTCCGTCCCGTCGGTGTGATCCGGCATCAGTCGACCTTCTCGATATCAAGCTCTGCGACAATCGCATTTAGCCCATCGAGGCGCGCCTTGATTTCATCGTTGAGTCCAAGCTGGTTGCGGATCTCTGATCGTTGCTGTGGGCCGTCGATTTCGGCAAGGTTTTCCAGCGTTCTGACATGCGCGGCGATGAAGCCGTGCAATTGATCACTGGCCGCCTTGATGAAATCTGCGATGTAGATGTCTTGTATGTCTTTGATTGTTGCGCGCATTTCATCGCCGGCCACGTCTTCAAAGCGTTTGACGAACGCATCTTTGCCGCGCCCCTTTGAAAACCACGTCTCGAACCAGTTGCTAGTGATGTCGATGGTCATCGACTGCATCAGCAATGTCGGCATTGGTGCCGGGGCAGGGGTAGGGGCCAGGATTGTCAGAAACTGACTGTCAGCGTCGAGAATACGGTCATAGAACTTCGAAATCATCTTGGCGCTATCCGCAAAGACGGCCTTCACCGCGTCACGACCCGCCGTATCAAAAGCTGCATAGGCCGAGTTCAGTGCGCGCCGCAGTTTTTCAGTGTCGGCAGACCAGTCGCCGGTTTTGCCGCCTTTTGATACGATCGCGTCAATCGCCCTTTTTTCGTCGCTGATAAAAGCAAGATAGGCGGCGGACATATCGTAAAGGACCTGCTGGCGACATTGCTTGGCGATTGCTTGAAAGGATGCTTTGCTCTGTGTCACCAGATAGGCCAAATCTTTGGCGAGCTCTTCACGGTTCAAATCTGCGCGCGTTGGCGTCGCATTGTCGCGCGATTGCTGCAACAGCAGGATGGACTGCCTGCATGTGTCCAGCGCGCTTTGTTGGATTTTGTTCAGCAGGGGGATGCCGACAGTCTCTGCGCCCTTGTATTCAATGATCTGGCGCAGCGCATTCAGACCCGACATGTCCTGCGCGTTGGCGTCTTGTTGCTCTTCTTTCGCCTCATGCTGATCGCGTGCCCAACGGGCGCTGCCAAAGATGATCGGGAGGTCTTTTTGCAAGCCTTGATCGGCGAGGGCGGAGCGGATGTAAGTTTCAATTTCCTGGACTTGGCGTTCCGGGTCGGACAGTTCGTCAATGCGATTGATGAACAGGACAATCTGCTCTTGGCGGAGCGCCATCAGAATGCGCATCAATGCGATATCAACAGTGGTGAAGGCTTGATGCGCGCTAAGCACGATCACACAGATGTCGGAATCCGACAGGCTGTCCAGCGTGACTGTTTCACGCACCAGAAACGGGTCGTTGACACCGGGCGTGTCCCGGATAACGGTTGGCAGATCATAGCGCGGATCGGCGATATAGATGTCCGCCGATTTGGTCAGATCGGCAAACCGACCCTCAGATGTGGTCAGGCCTTCCTCTTCCTCGCCAAGGCAGACGTAGCGCTTGATTAGCTTGGCATTGATGCCTGCGAATTTGTGCGAATTGCCAAGAAGATAAGTGAAATTCTTGCCCAGTCGCCGCTGCGCGTTTGATTGCATCAGTTCAATCTGCGCACGGATGTCGGACAGTTCATCCTCAAAATTGGCACGCTGCGCTGCTTCACCAAGGCGCCCGCCGATTTCGACCATGTTCTTCCATTCCTCTTCGGTGAAGAATGTAAAAATGGCGCTGTCAGGCGTGGATTTGGCCGCGTTGATATGCACGGACGTGATGACGCTGGTCCACGGATTCACATCCGAGGGCAGCAGCTTTGGCCGGTTGATCAGACCATTGGTCAGCGCAGTCTTGCCCGCCTTTACCTGACCGACCAGTGAAACCCTGACGGCGAAATCCCGGATTTCACTCTGCAGTGCCGCAATTTCCGGAAGCGCATCCGGGACAACATACTGCTGCATGCGTGACAAGATCAAAGAAAGGGAATCAAGCTCACTACGTACTTGCTTGGCCGCAATGGGCAACGGCTGATCGGTCGGTTGTTGAAAACCGCCGAGAGAATAATCGAAAGACACTTACTACCTACACTCACAAAAGACACCCGTTCACACACACGGCTGTGCTCGCAGTTATTTGTGGTCATACTATGGCGATTTCAAGCTGGGCTGGCTTAAAGGACAGTCGCGACATTGGAATTCGCGAAGGTTAGCGATGTTTCGTCACTCCGGAACTGAATTTTAACCAATGTGTCGCCTGCTGACCCGAACAAAGTCATCTTGGTCGCACCTGTCTTACCCGCGCCTTGCAGGCATGCTGTGGCGATGCCACGCGCAGTATTGAGCTGGTCGAACCGGGCATCCTGCGGGCAAGAGAGCGGCCAGGTGTCAGGCGAAAAACGCCAGCCGCCGTCTGCGTTCCGTTGCGCCCCATTCGCCGCAGTCACGAAGTCGGCGATTTGCCAGGTCATGTCGCCATTCGCGGGATCATCGCGCAGGCTGTATTGTACAACCGCTCCGGCCTCGACCGCTTTACAAACCATATCGCAAAGCTCCGTCAGGTTGCGGCATCCTTCTACCAAGTTGAACCCGCACGGCGCGGCGTCAATGATCGTGATCGCACCACCGATATCCAGTGCGATACGGCGAGGGATTTCACAGCAACCGATCCGTTCCAGAATGCGCCATAAAACGGTGCGTTCTTTCTGCATGGTTGTCGTATCGGGCAGGGCAGGGGCCGCAACAGGATGGGTCGGAAGCTTCACCAATCGCGGCAGAAGCAGCCCAAGATTCAGCGATGCGGTACCTTGAATAACGAGGTTCCCCTGACTGGACACAACGTGGCAGTATTCTTTGCCATGCACAGCAAGCGTGCAGATATTCCCGGCTGCGGGCAGCTGTCGCCAAATCTGTAAAGCCGCCGCTGCGAGATCAGGCTGCATATCACCGTCTGATTGCCCGCGCGTCCATAAAAGGGAAAGTGATTGTGTATCGAAGCCATAGACATGGGTGAATGCCGTGGTGCGGCTGATGGGCCAAGAATCAAAATCTATATTCATGTCGCTTTTCCGCTGTATCAGCCGACCAATGTCACGTTTGATCAAAAGGAACATGATGCCGATAGCGCCACACTTCAACCGTGCGTGATTGCGGGTCGCTGATATATCGCATTTTAGGATTCCGACTTGTTTTCAGGGGCAGAGCAATTTTGATAGGCCTCCAATGGCGCGACAAGCTGGGCGGACAGACAGCCTGTTCGAACTTTGATACTCGGTTGTCGTTTGCATTCATAAGGCGACTGGAGTCATTCGATTTGTACTTTCAGGTTAATTTTATTTGCGGCCGAAGCGTACATGATTGCACTTGGCAGTGATCGGAAATTTAGACCAAGTCTGCACTACTTCGATCAAGAAGTGAACGCTGCCTGATCCTGCGGGCCGGCTTGTCATATGGTGCAGGGTCGCTTCGCACTCGACCAGTTTGGCGGAAGGTAGGATCGCTTTCGTCTCAGCTAAACTTGGTTGGCTATCGTTTCTCGGGGCACGATGCGCTCCTGCCTTTGTAACGCTTGGTGGCGACACGGTCGCATGAATTGATCCAAATCAAAGCTAACCAGTCCGCTGCATGGCAGAACCCCGTCGACAGGCGCTCCCATTTGTTTGCGGCGCGCGCACCGGAGCGAGGGTTGTATGGCTGTTTTCAGGATGATTTCATTGGCCATTGTGGCCCTGCTGGCTGCAATTGCTGCGGATTGGGGCCGCGACTTGGCCTATTCGTTTCACGCGCTTCTGGTGATGGTCATCGCGGCGGCACTTTGCATTTGGGAGATTCGTCGTTTCGACGAGCCTACCCCGAATCCAGACTTGTCCGGCTATATGGATGGGCCAATTCGCGCGGGCGTTATCGCGACGGCCTTCTGGGGTATCGCCGGATTTCTTGTCGGGACCTTTATCGCCTTCCAGCTCGCCTTCCCCGAGCTCAACTTCGATTGGTCCGAAGGGTATGCTAATTTTGGGCGCCTGCGGCCATTGCACACCAGCGCAGTGATCTTTGCTTTTGGCGGCAATGCTTTGATCGCCACATCTTTTTATGTGGTTCAGCGCACCAGTGCCGCGCGGCTTTGGGGTGGCAATTTGGCTTGGTTTGTTTTCTGGGGCTACCAGCTTTTTATCGTGCTTGCCGCCACTGGATACCTTCTGGGCGCGACGCAGTCGAAGGAATACGCCGAGCCGGAGTGGTACGTCGATATCTGGCTCACCATCGTCTGGGTCGCATATCTTGCCGTCTTCCTCGGAACGCTCGTCAAACGCCGCGAGCCGCACATCTACGTCGCGAACTGGTTTTATCTCGCCTTCATCGTCACTGTGGCGATGCTGCATGTAGTCAACAACCTGTCGATTCCCGTGTCCATCTTTGGTGCGAAATCGGTGCAGGTATTTGCTGGTGTGCAGGATGCAATGACGCAGTGGTGGTATGGCCATAACGCCGTAGGCTTCTTCCTGACGGCTGGGTTCCTTGGCATGATGTATTATTTCGTGCCCAAGCAGGCAGGCCGGCCGATCTACAGCTACAAGCTGTCGATTATCCACTTCTGGGCCTTGATCTTTCTTTATATCTGGGCCGGTCCCCACCATCTGCACTACACTGCGCTGCCCGACTGGGCATCGACGCTTGGTATGGTATTTTCGATAATCCTATGGATGCCCTCATGGGGCGGCATGATCAACGGGCTGATGACGCTCGAAGGTGCCTGGGACAAGATCAGGACCGATCCGATCATCCGCATGTTCGTGGCCTCACTGGCCTTCTATGGGATGAGTACGTTCGAGGGTCCGATGATGTCGATCCGCGCCGTCAATTCGCTCAGCCACTATACCGATTGGACCATCGGGCATGTGCACTCTGGTGCGCTTGGCTGGAACGGTCTGATCACCTTCGCCTGCCTCTATTTCCTGACCCCGAAACTTTGGGGCCGAGACAGGATGTATTCGGTCGCGGCGATCAACTGGCACTTTTGGCTCGCGACGATCGGCATCGTTCTCTACGCGGCCTCGATGTGGGTCACCGGGATCATGGAAGGCCTTATGTGGCGCGAAGTTGATGATCAGGGTTTCCTCGTCAATTCCTTTGCTGACACTGTCGCCGCCAAGTTCCCGATGTATGTGGTCCGCGCCATAGGCGGCGTCTTTTACCTGACCGGGGCGCTTCTGATGGTCTGGAACATGTGGATGACGATCCGCGGGCCAGCGTTAAGCGCCACAACCACCGCCGTACCTGCGGAGTAAGATAATGACAAAGCACAACGATAGCATCGCCCCCCCCCAAGATGACCCGAAGGTTGTTCAACTGGGCGATGGCGGCATTCCCAATGAATTACCGCAGCACACGACCCTTCTCGACAGGCACGGCACCATTGAGCGCAACGCATCGCTGCTTCTTGTGTTCTCCTTTCTCGTCGTGACGATTGGCGGCATCGTCGAGATCGCGCCGCTTTTCTGGCTGGAAAATACCATCGAAGACGTCGAGGGTGTGCGCCCCTATAGCCCGTTGGAGCTGACGGGCAGAGATATCTACATCCGCGAGGGATGCTATGTCTGCCACAGCCAGATGATCCGGCCGATGCGCGACGAGGTGGAGCGCTACGGCCATTACAGCCTCGCCGCCGAGTCCATGTACGACCACCCCTTCCAGTGGGGCTCCAAGCGTACCGGACCGGATCTCGCCCGTGTGGGGGGGCGCTATTCGGATGAATGGCATGTCGATCATTTCATCAATCCACAAAGCGTGGTGCCCGAAAGCATCATGCCGAAATATGACTACCTGCTGCGCACCTCCATCGACGCCGAATATATCGAGGATTTGCTGCAGACTCACGCATTCGTCGGCGTGCCCTACACCGATGAAATGATCGACACAGCGGCTGCGGATTTCCGCGTTCAGGTCGATCCCTTCGGCGATTGGGATGGATTACTTGAACGCTACCCCGGCGCGCAGGTGCGCAACTTCGATGGTCAGCCCCAATTAACCGAGATGGATGCCCTGATCGCCTATCTCCAGATGCTCGGCACGACGGTCGATTTTTCGACCTTCATCGCCGATGCCAGCCGCTAAGGACAATGCGATGCATGATACCTACACTCTGATGCGCGCGTTCGCCGACAGCTGGGCGCTTTTGATCCTGTTCGCGTTTTTTGTCGGCGCTTTTCTGTGGGTCTGGAGACCGGGCAGCCGACCGCTTCATGATGATGCCGCGCGGTCCATCTTCCGCGAAACGGCGGGGCCGCCCCGGCTCACCCATTTGGATTGCGATAAGCGACGCGCGGACACCGCAAAGGAGGGGCTCTAATGGTTGATAAGAAGGACAGCCCTCGCAATGTCGAGACGACCGGCCACAGTTGGGACGGGATTGAGGAGTACAACAACCCGCTTCCACGTTGGTGGCTCTGGACGTTCTATGCCACGATCGTATGGGGGTTGATCTACGCGATCCTCTATCCGGCCTTGCCGCTGGTAAAGGGCGCGACCGGCGGTGTTCTGGGATGGTCACAGCGGGCGGATGTCGCGGCGCAAATAGATGCGGTGACAGCAAGCCATGCCGAACTGCGTGCCGCGCTGGTCGAGACAGATCTTCGCGTGCTGGCCGAGAACGAGGCGCTGCATCGCTACGCAGTGCAGGCCGGTGCCGCATTATTTCGTAACAATTGTTCCCAATGTCACGGATCCGGTGCGGCGGGTGCAGTCGGATATCCGAATTTGCTGGACGATGACTGGCTGTGGGGTGGACGCATCGAGGATATCGCCCTGACAGTACGGCACGGCATCCGAAATGAGGAAGATCCCGACGCGCGGTTCAGTCAAATGCCAGCTTTCGGCGACCTACTGGAACGCGCCGAGATTGCCACCCTTGTGGCGCATGTTCAGGCATTACCCAATGGGGTTGCCCCTCTTGGCGGCGAAGGCGGAACGCTGTTTGGCGACAACTGCGCATCCTGTCATGGAGACGACGGACTGGGCAATCGTGATCTCGGGGCGCCCAATCTGACCGATGCTATCTGGCTCTATGCCTCTGACGACCAAAGCCTGACCAGACTGATTTCGGATGGGCCGTATGGCGTCATGCCGCCCTGGGGGGACCGGCTGGGCGAGCCGGGCGTGCGTGCGCTTTCTGCCTATGTCCACCAACTGGGCGGCGGAGAGGGCGAGACCGATACGTCGATAGAAGAGGCACCAGTCGCGACCGACGCCGCCCCGGAGGATGGCGCGCAAGAGTAGCGCCATCGCCTCTTTTCGCGCCAGATGCCGATGGTGCATGCGCGGGCGGCATTTGCACTGTTGCCGCCCGAACCGTTTCAGGGAGTCAATTGATACAGGTCAACGCGCCTTTCTTTGCGATCGGGCAGAAACGCCCAAGCGAACAGGAACCCATCTTTCATGAGCGATCAGCCAAACTCCCTCTATGCCGCGCGCGAACCGATTTTTCCCCGGCGGGTTTCGGGTGCCTTCCGGCGCCTAAAATGGCAAATCATGGTCCTCACTCTCGGCATCTATTACGTCACACCTTGGATACGCTGGGACCGTGGACCGTCGCTCCCGGATCAGGCGGTGCTGATCGACCTTGCTAACCGGCGCTTCTATTTTTTCTGGATCGAGATTTGGCCGCACGAATTTTACTTCGTCGCGGGCCTGCTGATCATGGCCGGGCTCGGCCTGTTTCTCTTTACGGCGGCCCTTGGCCGGGTTTGGTGCGGTTATACTTGTCCGCAAACGGTCTGGACCGATCTGTTTTTGGCAGTTGAACGCTGGGTGGAGGGCGACCGCAATGCACGGCTGCGCCTGCACAAGGCGCCCTGGCGCGCGCGGAAGTGGCAGCTGAAGGTCACGAAATGGGCGATCTGGCTGGCAATTTCCATCGCGACAGGGGGCGCTTGGGTTTTCTATTTTGCCGATGCGCCGACGCTGTTGCGTGATCTGTTGACCTTGCGCGCCGCGCCCGTCGCGTGGACGTCGATTGCAATCCTGACGGCTACGACCTTTGTCTTTGGTGGCTTCATGCGGGAACAAGTCTGCATCTACATGTGCCCCTGGCCCCGCATCCAAGGCGCAATGATGGACGACGGCACACTGACGGTCGCCTATCGCGACTGGCGCGGAGAGCCGCGAGGCAAGGGGCTCAAGCGGCAGAGCGCCGAGACGGAAATCACCAACGCTGCGGGGCCGCAGATCGGCGGGCGCTCACCGGTGGTCCCGATGCAGTATCGCGACGCAACGGGCGTCATTCGTCCGGATGAACCCCAGGCAGGCAAGGGTCCGGGCGACTGCATTGACTGTAACGCCTGCGTCAATGTCTGCCCGATGGGTATTGATATCCGCGATGGCCAGCAAATGGCCTGTATCACCTGCGCGCTCTGCATCGATGCCTGCGACGAAGTGATGGAAAAGGTCGGCCGCCCGCGCGGACTGATCGACTATCTCGCGCTATCCGACGCCCCGCGCGAACGGGCAGGAGGTGCCCCACAATCGCTTTGGCGACACGTGCTGCGGCTGCGCAACCTGATCTATTTCGGTTTGTGGTCCGCCATCGGCGTTGCACTGCTCGTGGCGCTGTTTCTGCGCCCGATGCTGGAATTGACCGTCTCGCCGGTCCGTAACCCGTCCTTTGTCACACTGTCAGACGGCAGCATCCGCAACGCGTATG
Organism: Loktanella agnita; assembly: GCF_046640325.1. Taxonomy (NCBI): domain Bacteria; kingdom Pseudomonadati; phylum Pseudomonadota; class Alphaproteobacteria; order Rhodobacterales; family Roseobacteraceae; genus Loktanella; species Loktanella agnita. The sequence continues at coordinate 140,808 of NZ_JBJMBF010000004.1, forward strand.
ACGTGCGGGTGCGTAACCGTCTTGGCGAGGCGCATGAAATAGAGCTAAGCCTCAATAGCGGGGATAGGCTGACCCTTGATGTCGAAGGCGAGGACATAGGGACCTTCACTGTACAGGCTGACACGCAACGTCTGATCCGGGTCTACGTCACCGCCCCAGCGGACGTGCCCGCCGCGCGTATCGACCGGACAGAGATCGACTTTGTCGTAACGGATCCGACCACAGGCGAAACCGCTTCGGTCGCGACAAGTTTTAATGGAGATGCACGATGACCGGCAGACCACTCAGCGGATTGCACGTCCTTGCCATGTTCATCGGCGGTTTTGGCGTCATCATCGGCGTCAATGTTACGCTGGCCGTCAACGCAGTTCGCACCTTCCCTGGTCTCGAAGTTGCCAATTCATATGTGGCAAGCCAGAGTTTCGATGCCCGCCGCGCCGCACAAGATGCGCTTGGGTGGGAAACACATGCCGCTTATGACAGTGGAATTCTGCGGCTCAGAGTAGAACAACAGGACGGCACGCGCATCGACCCCGCACAATTCAGCGCGATCATTGGTCGGCCCACCACACGGGCCGACGACGCTGACCTTGCCTTTGACGCACTGGGCGAAGCGCAAATTGCTTTGGCGCCAGGACGCTGGCGTTTGGATTTGCGGACGTCATCCGGCGCAGCACCGTTCGCCCAATCCCTGCTTTTCGAGGTCGCGCAATGACCGCCGCCTGTCCCGCCTGCGCTGGTGCCGCGGATATGGCTGTCGAAATCGCAGCGCAGGCGCCGTCCGAAAGCATCCTGCTGCATTTGCCCGACATAAACTGTGCCGGGTGTATTGCATCGGTTGAAACCGCTCTTGCAACGCTGCCCGGCGTGTATGATGCGCGGGTCAACCTGTCTCGCAAGCAAGCGCTGGTCCGGGGGGCGGCGCTCGACGCGGCCGAACTTATTGAGGGCCTTGCCGCCGTCGGGCATCGGGCGCAAACCCTCGACGAGGGCTTGCTCGCAGGCGAAAGCGACGAGATGCGTGGCCTTGTCCTGCGCACGGGTGTGGCAGGGTTCGCGATGATGAATGTGATGCTCTTGTCAGTGGCGGTTTGGTCGGGTGCGGCCGATGCGACCGAGCGACTGTTTCACTTGATCTCGGCCGCCATCGCCTTGCCCGCCGTCGTCTATTCTGCAAGGCCATTCTTCAGCTCTGCGCTTGGGGCGCTCAGGCATGGGCGTCTCAACATGGACGTCCCTATTTCGCTCGCGATACTTCTTGCGGCTATCGTTTCTCTCATCGGTGCGCTGCAAGGGGCGAACCGACACAGCTGGTTCGACGCCTCCTTGGCGCTGACCTTTTTTTTGCTGATCGGTCGCACCCTTGATCATGCCGGGCGAAGCGCCGCACGCTCCGCCGCCGCCGAACTTGCCGCGTTAAATGTTCCGCAAGCCGTCTTGCTGGCGGTGGATCAACAACGCGTGGTGCGTGCGGACAGCCTGTGCGCTGGTGACATGATTCTGGTCCGCCCCGGCGACCGGCTTCCGGCGGACGGCACCGTCGTGGACGGGCTAAGTGACATCGACCGATCCGCGCTGACAGGCGAGTCCGTGACCTTTTCGGTGACCAAGGGTGCCACGGTATCTGCGGGCGAGGTGAACCTGTCAGGCCCTCTCAGGGTCCGGGTTCTCCGTGCCGGCAATGACACCACGCTCAGCCAGTTAGCCGAACTGGTCGCAACCGCCGAGATGCAGCGGTCCCGCTTTAAAGGGCTCGCTGACCGGGCGGCGCGGGCCTATGCGCCACTTGTCCACATTATGGGTCTCGGTGCTTTTGCCGTTTGGTGGCACCTGACCGGCGACATATGGCATGCCACCGACGTGGCCATTGCCGTTCTGGTCATCACCTGTCCCTGCGCATTGGGCCTTGCCATTCCGGCCGTATCCGTCGTTGCGACCGGGCGCCTGTTCCGCAAGGGCCTGCTGGTTAAGTCCCGGACGGCGCTCGAAAGACTGGCAGAGATCGACTTGGTCGCGTTCGATAAGACAGGCACGCTGACGACAGGTGAAGCCCGTCTGGAGGGGACATACGACCATGCAGATCTGGCGCTCGCGGTCACACTGGCAGCAACATCGGCGCACCCCTATTCCAAAGCGCTTGTCGCTGCAGCGAAAGCCCGGAACATCGCGCCGGTCGACGCCAGCGATATCGTCGAGCAGGCCGGCCTTGGGATCGAAGCGGCCTTTGCGGGTCGAAAGGTCCGCCTTGGTCGCCCTTCCTGGATTGGGGTCACGGGCGACGGTGTGGGATTGGACAAGGGCGACGGCAATACTGTTCTCTTCGCATTCCGTGAAGAAGTTCGCGCAGATGCAGCCTCTGCTATCGCTCAGCTGCGCCAGTCAGGTCTGGCGGTCGCCCTACTGTCAGGCGACAGCGAAGAACCCTGTCGCCGGGTCGCCAGAAACTTGAAATTTGATGCGGTCGAATGCGCGTTGGCCCCCGATGGCAAGGCAACATGGGTTCGCGCCCAGCGGTCTGCAGGGCGTCGCGTTTTGATGGTGGGCGACGGGTTGAACGACACCGGCGCGCTGTCAGTCGCGCATGCCTCGGCTGCGATCGGTTCGGGGCTTGATGCCGCGCGAGCAGCATCAGACGTGGTTCTGTTGACAGCAGAACTGACGAAGCTGGCCGACCTGTTGCGGGTCAGCCGAGCGGGCGTTCGGCGAATGCGGCAGAACATCTGGTTCTCCGCTGTCTACAATATCATCGCCGTGCCTATCGCACTCGCGGGGCTCGCGACCCCTTTTCTCGCAGCCATTGCAATGTCTACGTCCTCGGTGACTGTTTCACTCAACGCCCTGAGGAAATTTCGATGAACGTCCTTGTCGTCTTGATCCCGGTCTCCGTCAGCCTCGGTCTTCTTGGCTTGGTCGGCTTTCTGTGGACCATGCGGGCGTCACAGTACGAAGATACCGAAGGGGACCGTCACCGTATTCTCGACCAGCGTTGGGATGACGCACCAAGAGATTAACTGGACACGCAGACAGGCCGGCAAGGGCTACCGTTTCAGTTAAAGCTTGAGATGTCTCTTTGTCAGTCCGCTACTCTTCAGAAACTCGATTGTGCAAAAATTTTTAAAGAATGGTGGTCACAACTGGTCCGAATTTTCGCGACCACCTCCGCCCATCGCAGTAAGGTCAGAAAATTCGAAAAAAGTTGGGTTAGAGCGACGGAAAGGGTCTACGCGTCCGTAGAACAACCAAAGCAACCTTAGGTGAACACGCGCATGACCAATTTATCAGACAGCCCAGATCGGTTTGGGCTTATTAGCCGCGTCTTTCACTGGGGCATGGCTGCATTGTTCGCCGCTCAATTTACTTCTGCTGCGGCACACTGGGCATTGCCGCGTGAGAACACTCTGCGCGAAACGCTATGGAGCTTTCATACCGATCTCGGCATCACGCTTTTCGTGTTGGTGGTGTTGCGCGGCGCGTGGGGGCTGTGGAACCTGCGTAACCGGCCTGCGCATGACGGGCAGATTGGCGGGGCCGCGAAGGCGGGTCATGTTGTTCTTTACGGTCTGATGGTCGTCGTGCCTCTGGTCCGGATTGTCGCGGCTGCGGGCGGCCGACGGGGGCTTAGCTACTTTGGCATGTCTATCGTCCCCGCCCGTGAAACGGCGATTGCGTGGACGCAGGCCGTTTCTGAATGGCACGGCGAACTGGGGTGGACCCTCGCTGCTGTTATCCTTGGGCATATTTTGTTTGCAGTCGTCTATCACCGGATGATCCAAAAAGACGGCGTCATGGAACGCATGGCGTGAACCAGACGACACCTCAATTCACCCTACGCTGACCGCAGAGCGGCAAAACTTTCGGAGCTTGTAAGATTTTGAAGAAATTCACTGTTATCCTTCTTTCACTGGGTGTACTGGCAGGTGCCTATAATGTGGCTTTCGGCATTCCTGACCAGATTACGCAAATCTGGGGCGGCGCACAGGCCGAGGATGCGCGCCGAACGGGTGGGCCGGACGCGGGGCCGCGGGGCCAAGGCCGCACGACAACGGTTGTCGTCGCCCCGCTTGAAGAGCGCAGTTATACCCTCGTGCTGCGGACAATTGGCGGCGCGGTCTCGTTGCGCCGCGTCGATGTGATCGCTACAGAGGCCGGTGAGGTTGTCGAAACCGCACTGCGCGCGAATGCAGAGGTCGCGAAAGGCGATGTCATCCTGCAACTTGATGACCGGTCAGAACGGCTGTCCCTCGAAATTGCACAGGCCAACCGTGATCAGGCGCAGGCGACTGTCACACGCTACGAAGGGTTGCATAGCAATGGAAGCTCTGTTGTCACCGATGTGGCCCTGTCAGAGGTCGAAGTCGCCTTGCGCTTGGCAGAGGCCAACGTCGGCCTGGCCGAAATCGCGCTTGAGAACCGCGCAATCCGCGCGCCGTTTTCCGGACGCCTTGGGCTGAGTGACATCAACGTCGGCGACAGGGTATCGACCGGTGATTTGATCGTGACGGTTGATGATTCTACAACCCTTTTGGCGGAATTCGAAGTGCCTGAACGTTCCATCGGGTTATTGGCCGAAGGCAAACCGGTTTTCGTATCGACCCCCACATTCACGGGGCGCGTATTCGAAGGGACGATCACGTCCTTTGACAGCCGCCTTGACAGCGTCACCCGCAGCACAACGGTACAGGCCGAAATTGACAATACCGATCGCATGTTACTGTCCGGTATGACCTTTGCCGTGCGTATGACAGAAGAGACAGCCCCCATGCCAGTGGTCCCATCCACAGCGATCACCTGGGATCGCACTGGCGCGGGCATTTGGGTTGCTGAAAATGGCACAACCAGCCGGGTGCCTGTCACCATCCGTTACCGCGACGGCGATCAGGTCTGGGTTGAAACGGACGCGCCCATCGGTGCGCAGATCGTGACCGAAGGCGCGTCCAAACTGCGGGATGGGGCGCAGATCGAAACGACACAAACCGGCAGGGGCGAAGGCGCATGAGCTTCGAAAAGAGCGCGCGTAAAGCGGGTTTCGCCGACACATTCGTCGCGCGCCCGATCCTTGGGATCGTTTTGAATCTGCTGATTATCATTGCAGGCCTTGCCGCGTTGAACAGCGTTGATATTCGCGAAATGCCCGATGTGGATCAGCCGGTTTTGTCGGTGCGCACCCAATATGACGGGGCGGTCGCCAGCACGGTCGATACCGAAGTCACCCAAGTGCTCGAGGATGCGCTCAGCGCGCTTGAGGGCATGTCTTATATTGAATCGACCTCGAGCACGGGATCAAGCCGGATCACGATTGATCTGTCTGATGGCACCGATGTAGATGTGGCCGCGAATGAGGCGCGCGAAATCGTGTCCAATACGTTGCGGTCGCTGCCTGACGATATCGACGACCCAAGCGTCAGCAAAAGCGACAGCAACGCGGATGCGATCATCCGGCTAGCCCTACTGGGCGACGCCAGCTTTGATGAGCTTACACAGATCGCCGAGGGCACGATCTATGAACGCCTGTCCCTGATCGACGGCATCGCCGAGGTTTCCGTGCGTGGAAATCGGGCCAATGAATTCCGTGTCTCGCTGAACATACCATCGTTGTTAAGCCGCGGTTTGACGATCTTTGACGTCTCGAATGCCTTGGCGCAACTGCGTGACGATACCGCCTTGGGTTCACTTTCCACAGAAACCCAGACCCTTGCATTGCGGGTTGGCAACGAAGAGGTCACCGTTGCGACGATCAACGATTTGCCGGTGAATGATACAACACAAGTGGCCGATATCGCATTCGTCCAACTGATCCCCGAAGATACAAGCGTCTATTCGCGCGTAAATGGGGTTACGGCCGTTGGTCTTGATATTACGCGGCAATCCGTCGGCAACACGCTCGAAATTTCGCGCGATGTCGGTCTCGCCGTGGACGAATTGCGCAGTCAGCTGCCCGATGGCGTAGAACTATTGGTGACCTCCGATGACGGGATATTCATCGAAGGTTCGATCAACGAGGTTGTGAAATCCATCCTAATGGCGACCGTGATTGTCATCGCAGTGATTTTCCTGTTCCTGCGCTCCCCCCGCGCCACGCTGATCCCCGCCATCACGATCCCTGTGGCCTTGATCGGCACACTGGCCGCGATCTGGCTAACGGGATTTTCTGTCAACACAATCAGCCTCTTGGCGCTGGTTTTGGCGACAGGGATGGTTGTGGATGACGCCATCGTTGTGATCGAAAACATCGTGCGCAAACGCAAATCCGGGATGGGTGCCTTTGCCGCCGCCGCCGCTGGCACGAACGAGGTGTTCTTTGCCGTGATTTCGACAACGGCAACATTGGCTGCCGTGTTCATCCCGATTTCCTTTTTGCCCGGACAGGCGGGCGGCGTGTTTTCCGAATTCGGCTTTGTGCTGGCCTTTGCTGTGACATTGTCGTCATTCACCGCGCTCACTCTTGCGCCCGTTCTAGCCGCCTTGCTGGACCCCGGAAAATCGCAAGCCGATGCGCAAGAAGCCAAGCAAGGCTCCCTTGCACGTGGGTTCGACAAGGTGATGGATTTCGCCATTCGCACGCCAATGATCGTACTCGCCGTGGCGATGGGTTTTGCGATGATTGCATTTGGCGCGGCCATGACATTGCCGTCCACCGTGACACCAACCGAAGACCGTGGCTTTTTCCTCGTACAGGCCCGCGGGGCCTCGGACACGACCGTTGATTACCTCGACACGCAGATCATCTTGGTCGAGGACACCCTCGCGCCTTATATCGAAAACGGCCAGATTGACGCAGTGCAAAGCATCATTGGCGTGGGCGGCGGCACCAGCGCCTTTATCGTGGTGCGCCTGCCCGATTGGGAGGACCGCGAGTTCACCCAGCAAGAGCTGATCACCGAAATCAGTGGCCAGTTGTCATCGGTGCCCGGCGTACAGGTAAGCGCACGGTCAACCAACAGCCTGAACATTCGGGGCGCGGGTGGCGGGCTTAGCTTTGCCGTCACTGGCAATAACGTCACCGATATGACCGCCGCCGCTGATGATCTTGTCGCGGCGATGTCACAAGACGACACCTTCCTGAACCCGCAGCTCTCAAACGACAGCGTCGACGCGCAGCTTGAGGTCACAGTTGATGACGTCGCGGCCAGCGACATGGGGTTGAACAGCACTGACGTGACAAGCCTTGTGCGGGCTTTGGTGCAAGGCAACGTCCCTGTCAGCGTTTTTTTCAATGACACCGAAATTGACGTGAATGTTGTGCCGGGCGGCCCGCCCATCGACGACCCTTCTGACATTGCCTCTATGTCGATCCGGCTTGACAGCGGCGCCTATATACCGCTTTCCGCAGTGGCCTCATTGGTTACGGTGGTCAGTGAAGCGCAGATCGAACGTCTGGGCGGATCACTGGCGGTCTCATTACAGGCAAACTTGGGCGATGGCGTCGATTTGTCGACCGCAATGGGGCAACTGCTGGTCATCGCAGAAAACGTACTGCCCGATGGCATGGGGATCACGTTCACCGGTGAGGCCGCAACCTTGGATGACACCGCAACGGGCATGTATGCCGTGTTTGGCGTGGCCTTGATTGTGGTGCTCTTGGTGCTTGCCGCGCAGTTTGAAAGTTTCGCCAGCGCGGTCGTTATCATGATGACGGTCCCCTTCGGCCTTGCCGCCGCCATTCTGGCGATCTCGCTGACCGGTGGATCCTTGAACTACTACAGCCAAATCGGGCTTGTGATGCTGATTGGGGTGATGGCCAAAAATGGGATCCTGATCGTCGAATTCGCCAATCAGCTGCGCGAAGCCGGTGCGGACATCGACAGCGCCATCCGCGATGCCCTGCGGCTGCGCATCCGGCCCGTGCTGATGACGATGGTATCGACAGTCTTTGGCGGCTTGCCCCTGATCTTGACCTCCGGCGCAGGCGCCGAGGCGCGTATCGCCGTAGGCTGGGTCATTGTGGGCGGGCTTGGCTTTGCAACCGTCTTCACCCTGTTCCTGACACCCATCTTCTACCGCTGGATCGCCGTTTGGGGCACCGCACCAGGGGCCGCCGCGAAACGCTTGTTGGCAGAGTCAGAAGAGATCGCGGATGCTCGGTGAGCAACAGCTTTAGAAACCGGCGTGCCTAGAAACGGCATAGCTCTCTTTGAAAACCCTCTTTCAACGCTGTGTCTGTATTGGGTTTTTCTTAACACACTTACGGGCCACTCACGTACCAGCACTACGTCTCGGGCGGAAACGCTTGGCATGATAGAAGCAGATTCGACTTGTTCGTGAGCCGTCAGGGCGGACGCTGGCAAAGGTGCTTTCAATTGGGTTCGTCGTTCTGATAAGCGGGCTTTCTTTTTGTCTTTTGAAAGATTGCGCGCAATCCTTGCTCTTACTTTGAAGAAAGCAGGGGTAAGAAATTGTAATTGCGTGATAAATTCAGCAGCGCCGAGAGAGCTTTAACCGGTTCCACATCTGAGTGTTGATGTGCTCAAAGCGCGGCTGTGATGGTTTGGGACGAGGTCTTTCGTGCCTCAATCGTCGTTCGCTAAACCCAACCTCACAGCGGCCAAATCAGCGGGATCACGAATGATGCGATGGGCGCGAGCGACAGGTTCAGCGGGATGCCGAATTTCAGGAAATCTGTGAATTTATATCCCCCCGGCCCGTAGACCAGCGTGTTGGTCTGATAGCCGATGGGGGTCGCGAAACTGGCGCTGGCTGCGATCATCACTGCAACAACCAGTGGTCTTGCATCAACCCCCAGCGCAGTTGCCAAGCCGATGGCAACCGGTGTCATCACCACGGCGACCGCGTTGTTTGACACAAGCTCTGTCAGGATGCTGGACAGCAGATAGACCGCAAGCACGATGAAAAACGGCGGCAGCGTCATCATCACGGGGGAAAGCGTGTCGGCGATCATCGCGACTGCTCCTGACGATTGCAGCGCCGACCCCACCCCGAGCATCGCAAAAATCAGTGCGAGCAGGCGGCCATCAATATGGGAAAACGCCTCTTCTGCATCGATGCAGCCGGTCGCCAGTACCAGCGTGACGCCGATCATGGCCAGCATCAGGATCGGGGCGACCCCAAGCGCGGCGAGGATCACCACGCCCAGCAGCACCCCTATTGCCAAGGGCGCGTGGTTGCGCCGATAGGCGCGCTGGGATGGTTTGGACACGTCGCCCAGGTTCATATCCTCTGCCAGTCGCTGGATATCTTCCGGGGTGCCTTCAAGCAGCAGCGTGTCACCCACCCGCACCACGATATCGTCCATTTGCTGGCTGATATTTGCGTCCCGCCGGTGCATCGCCAGCGGGTAGACCGCATAGCGCCGCCGTAGCCGCAGCGATCCCATGCGCCGTCCAACCATGCGGCAGTTCGGTGTGATCAGCACCTCAACCGTTGTGGTTTCGACCGCGGAAAGCTGATCGACCCGGCGCAGTTCTTTATTGCTTTGCAGTGACAAAAGCTCCGCCATCGCGGTGCGCAGCACGACCCGGTCGCCCAGTTGCAGGGTCACACCCTTCAGGTTCCGCCGGAGCGAGGTATCGCCCCGGATCACGTCAATCAGCCGCACGCCTTCGCGTTTGAACAATTGCACGCCGGTGACCTCGCGTCCGATCAGGTTGCTGCCGGGGGGGATCACGGCCTCGGAAAAGAACCGCATCTTGGATCGGTCTGACAGCATCGTGGCGATGCTGGACCGGTCGGGCAGCAGACGCGGCCCCATGATATAAAGATAGGCAAAGGTCCAGATGACCACGACAACGCCGATGGGCAGAATTTCAAGGATGCCAAAAGGTTCCATCCCTGATGCCCGCGCCACCCCGTCGACCAGCAAGTTGGTCGAGGTGCCAAGCAAGGTCATCGTTCCCCCAACAATGGCCGCATAGCTAAGCGGGATCAGCAGTTTGGAGGCAGAGGTGCCCAATGTGCGCGCCAGTTGCACAAAGACCGGGATCATCACGACGACAAGCGGCGTGTTGTTCATGATCGCACTGGCCAGCGCCACAAAGACAAGCCCGCCGCCGATGGCCCGTGCCGGGCTTTTGCGGGCCTGTTGCTGGGCAAGACGGGTCATCGCATCCAGCGCGCCGGTGCGCACCAGCGCCCCCACGATGATGAACATGGCCGCGATGGTCCAGGGGGCGGGGTTGGATAGCACTGCGATTGCGGCCTCATAGCGCAATACGCCGGTGACCAGCAGGATCGTCATGCCGATCATCGCTACAACCTCTGTCGGGTAGCTGTCGCGCAGGAACAGAACAAACATACCCGCGACCACGGCCATGGTCAGTAGGGCCTCTTGCATCTGTGTCAGTTGGATCAGTTCACCCATGGCACGCAATCTTAGGGGTTGCTTTGTGCAGGGCAAGCGCCCTCATGCAGGTCCTGCGGGGGCCAGACGGCCACCTTGTCGCACCATGGCGATTTTCGTGGCTTTGCCGCTGCGGTCGTCGGTTTCGACATAGAACCCCGACAGCGTCGCCGCATCCGTTGCGGGGGAGAAACGTGCCTTGGGCATACCGGTGATAAAGCGGCGCAGCGGTTCGGTCTTTTCCATCCCGATGACTGAATTGTAATCGCCGCACATACCCGCATCGCTTAGATAAGCTGTCCCGCCGGGCAGGATCATCGCATCTGCCGTTGGCACATGGGTATGCGTGCCGACCACAATGCTGGCCCGACCGTCACAGAAATGGCCGGTGGCCATTTTTTCGGACGTCGCCTCGCAGTGAATATCAATCAGGCTGGCCTGGATCTGACCGCCCATCGGATATTGCCGCAGCACCGCATCCAGCGCTGAAAACGGATCATCAAAGGCGCGCTTCATGAAAACCTGCCCCAGCACCTGCGCTACAAGGACCTTGCGCCCGCCCGTTGCGGTAAAAATCCTTGCGCCCGCACCGGGCGCCGCCTTGGAAAAGTTCAGCGGCCGGATCAGGCGCGGTTCCTTTTCGATATAGGTCAGCATGTCTTTTTGGTCGAAAGCGTGATCGCCAAGGGTGACCACATCCGCCCCAGCATCAAACAAAAGCTTTGCATGATCGCCGGACAACCCCATGCCAGATGTTGCATTTTCGCCGTTGACCACAACGAAATCCAGCCGCCATTCGGCGCGCAGCCGTGGCAGGTCTGCGGTGATTGCAGCACGGCCAGCACGGCCCATGACGTCGCCAAGAAAGAGAATTTTCATGGCATAGTGTTATGACGTGACGCGCGTGATCGCCAGTAGATTTTTACGGGCGTGGCTTGTCTTTACCCTGTTCAGATGCAACGGAGACGCCATGCAGGTTTCTCAGAATGCGCGGCCCGTGGTGGGCATCATGTGGATGGTCGTCACCGGGCTTTTGTTCGTGGCAATGACCGCCGTTGTCAAACATGTGGGTGATGTGTTGCCCGCCGCGCAGGCTGCCTTCTTGCGCTATGTTCTGGGTCTTGGGTTTCTGTTGCCGATGATCAAGCCGATCTTGGCGGCGCGGCTGACCCGCCGACAGATTGGCCTGTTCGTGACAAGGGGGATGGCGCATACGATTGCGGTTATCTTGTGGTTCTTTGCCATGGCCCGCATCCCATTGGCCGAGGTTACGGCGATGAATTACCTGTCGCCCATCTATGTGACGCTCGCCGCTGCGTTGTTTCTGGGTGAAAAACTGCCCCCCCGGCGTCTGGCCGCTGTGGTCGTTGCCCTTATCGGCGCGCTGATCATTCTGCGCCCAGGGGTGAAGGTGATTGAACCGGGCCATATCGCCATGCTGGGCACGGCGCTATGTTTCGCGGCGGGCTATCTGATCGCCAAGCAACTGTCGGATGAGGTGTCGCCCATTGTGATCGTCGGCATGCTTTCGGTCACAGTGACCATCGGCCTTGCGCCCTTTGCGCTGCCGGTCTGGGTCACGCCGACATTGCCGCAGCTGGGCTGGCTGTTCCTTGTGGCCTGTTTTGCCACAGCGGGACATTACACGATGACGCTGGCCTTTGCTGCCGCCCCGTTGACGGTCACCCAGCCGGTGACCTTTCTACAACTGGTCTGGGCGGTCCTTTTAGGCGCGCTGGCCTTTGGCGAAGCGGTGGATGGCTGGGTCGTGTTTGGTGGCGCAATCATCATGGCCTCGATCAGTTTCATCACATGGCGCGAGGCTGTGGCCCGGCGCAGCGTGACACCGCCCGTGCCTGCGACGAAAGTCTGATAGCGCCTAACGGGGTATTTTTACGACAAAGAAACAAGGACTTGCCATAAAGGACCTTCTGTCACACAGTTTTAGCGTGAGATTTTTTCAGGTGCCTATTCATGGAAGTTTTTCTGCCGCTCTGGATTGCGATCTGCTTTACCGTGCCTGCCATCAGGGTGCGTCGCGTGCCGCGCATCGGTTATGTGCTTGTCGGACCACCTGTTGGGCCACCGCGCCCGCCGGTGCCGCACGGACCCGCCCGACGACCGCTCGTACCCCCGCGACCGTCCAGACCGCCCGTCGCCGCCCCGCGACCCGCGCCAATTATCATTCAAGGCCCCGCCTATGTAACGGATGGAGACGGGCTGATCATACGCAAGGCCAATATTCGTCTATTTGGCATCGACGCCCCTGAACAGAACCACCCCTACGGCATCCGTGCAAAACGCACCTTGATGTGGCTCTGCAAGGGGCAGCACATTCGGGCAGAGGTGACAGGCAAAGATCACTTTGGTCGGACCGTCGCGATCTGTTCGCTGCCCGATGGACGAGATTTGTCTGCCGAGATGGTCAAATGCGGGTTGGCACTGGACTGGCCCAAGTTTTCCGGCGGCCGGTATCGGTATCTGGAAACGCCGGATGCGCGCCGTAAGCTTTGGCTTGCTGATGCCCGGCAGAAAGGGCGGATGGATGTCTGGGCGCGGTTTGAGGCACAGCAGGCGGCGCGTCGCGCTTAACTCTGCGGTGCCAGCCGCGCAAGCACGGACGCCTGCGTGATTTTCCCGATGGGCAGACCATTTTCGGTGACAGTCAGCGGGCCGGTTTCGACCGCCTGAATGATGTCGCGCACCGGGGTTTCAACATCGCAGCTTTGCCCGTCAGCGGTGCCCTCCGTCATCACATCACGCGCGGTCAAAACGCCCAGCGGGTTCATATGTGCGACGAAATCGGCGACATATTCATTGGCGGGATTGGTAAAAATCTCGCGCGGGGTGCCGATTTGCACGATGCGCCCGCCTTCCATGATTGCAATGCGATTGCCGATCTTGAAGGCCTCGTCCAGATCATGGCTGACGAAGATAATCGTCTTGTTGCGCTGTTTCTGCTGGCCAAGCAATTCATCCTGCAACCGGGTCCGGATCAGCGGGTCCAGCGCAGAAAAAGGTTCGTCCATCAGCAAAATCGGCGCATCCGTGGCAAAGGCGCGGGCAAGGCCCACGCGCTGTTGCATACCGCCTGACAATTCACCCACCAAAGCATCGGCCCGGTCATTCAATCCGACCATTTCCAGCTCGCGGTCAACGCGCTTGCTCCGCTCTGCTTTGGTCATCCCGGCCAGTTCCAAGCCCAGCCCCACATTGTCGCGCACAGTCCGCCAAGGCAGCAGGCCGAATTGCTGGAACACCATGGACACGCATTCACGCCTGACGCGGCGTAGATCAGCGGCCGAGGATGTGCCGACAGCACATGACCAATCGCCGTCATGTATACGCACTTCGCCCCGGATCACCGGGTTCAGCCCGTTCACGGCGCGCAACAATGTGGATTTGCCAGAGCCAGACAAGCCCATCAACACAAGGATTTCCCCTGTTTTCACATTGAGCGAGCAGTCGTGCACCCCAAGCACCTGTTCGGTCTGCTCTTGGATTTCAGGCCGCTCCAGCCCTTCGTCCATCAGGGGCAGGGCACTTTTCGGGCGGCTCCCGAAAACGATCGACACATTATCAAATTCAACAGCATTCATTTGGAATTCACTCGCAGCATTCTGTCCAGCATGATGGCGACTACGACGATGACAAAGCCGCTTTCAAACCCAAGGGAGGTGTTCACCGTGTTCAGCGCCCGGATCACCGGCACGCCCAACCCGCTGGCCCCAACAAGGGCCGCGATGACCACCATCGACAGCGACAGCATGATCGTCTGGTTCAGCCCGGTCATGATCTGCGGCAAGGCAGAGGGCAGTTCGACCTTGAACAACACCTGGTTCTTGGTGGCACCAAAGGCCTGCGCGGCCTCTAGCAGGGCGGTGGGTGTTGACGATATGCCCAGATGCGTCAGCCGGATCGGGGCGGGCAGCACGAAAATCACCGTCGCGATCAGCCCCGGCACCATGCCAATCCCAAAGAACACGATGGCCGGGATCAGATAAACAAAGGTGGGCAGGGTTTGCATCAGGTCCAGCACCGGGGCCATGAACCGGTAAAGCCGGGGGCGGTGTGCAGCTGCGATCCCGATGGGTACGCCAACCCCCATGCAGACAACACAGGCCGACAGTACTAGCGTCAGCGATTGCATGGTTTCTTCCCAGTAATCCTGATTGATGATGAACAAAAAGCCTAGGACGATCAGAAGCGGGGTCTTCCAGTTACGTTGCAACAGCCATGTCAGCCCGGCAAAAACTGCAATGATGATCAACGGATGCGGCGTTTCCAGCACCCAGAGAATGCCGTCAATCAGCGCCTCCATCGTGTCTGACAGCCAGTCAAAGAAAAATCCCAGATTGCTGTTTAGCCAGTCAAAAATGGATTTCGCCCATGCACCGATGGGAATCTTGTTTTCGGTTAGCCAATCCATCTGTATGCTTTCTCTGGAAATTTCATAACTGTATTTTCAATCAGGGGGGAATGACCGCGATGGCCGATGTGACGTTCTACACCAATCCGATGTCCCGGGGGCGTATCGCCCGCTGGATGCTTGAAGAGGTCGGATGCGATTATGAGGCGGTGCTGCTCGATTTCGGCACCACGATGAAGGGGGTGGACTACCTTGCGATCAATCCGATGGGCAAAGTGCCCGCGATCCGTCATGGGGATACGGTTGTCACCGAATGTGCCGCGATCTGCGCCTATCTGGCGGATGCATTTCCGGATGCCGGTCTGGCGCCCGCACTGCCGGACAGGGGCGCCTATTATCGTTGGTTGTTCTTCGCCGCAGGCCCGGTTGAGACGGCGGTGACCAACAACGCGATGGGTTTCACGCTTCCGACTGAAAAGGAACAGACCGTTGGTTACGGGTCGCTGTCGCATGTGACAGATACATTGGAAGGGCTTTTTGCCGATGGCCGCAGCTTTGTGCTGGGTGACGATTTTTCTGCCGCTGACGTCTATCTGGGGTCCCAAATCGCGTGGAGCGTCGGGTTCAAAACGATGGAACTGCGTCCGGGTTTTGCGGACTATATCGCGCGGCTTGACGCACGTCCGGCCCGGCAGCGCGCCACCGAAAAAGACAACGCACTGATGCCGCAACAAGGGGCCGGATAACCGGCCCCTGTCATATGATGATGATTGCCGCAACGGGCTGGCTTACATGTCCAGCGCAGCTGCGACCGCCGCGACAGCGTCGCCACCGTCTTTGGTGGTCACACCATCCAGCCAAGCCGTGTAGGCGTCTGGATTGGCAGACAGCCATACCGCTGCCGCGTCAGCAGGATCTTCGCCGTCATTCAGGATCGCGCCCATGATTTCGTTTTCCATGGCGAGCGAGAATTCCAGATTTGCCAGCAACGTACCCACATTTGGGCAGCTTTCGGCGAAGCCTGCGGTGGTGTTGGTATAGACCGTCGCCCCGCCAAGGTTGGGGCCGAACCAGTCATCGCCACCTTCCAGATAGGACATGTCAAAGCTGGCGTTCATGGGGTGCGGTTCCCAGCCAAGGAACACGATAGGCTCGTCCCGGCCAGACGCACGATCAACCTGCGCCAGCATGCCTTGCTCAGAGGATTCGACCACTTCGAAATCCGCATCACCCAGACCGAATGCATTGTCTGCGATCATGTCGATGATCAGGCGGTTGCCGTCATTGCCGGGCTCGATCCCGTAGATCTTGCCTTCAAGCGCATCCGCATTAGCCGCGATGTCGGCAAATGTGGCGATACCCATATCGGCAGCCGCTTTGTTGACGGCAAGCGTGTATTTCGCGCCTTCCAGATTGGCGCGGACGGTGTCGACGGTTCCAGCCTCGCGATAGGGGGCAATATCGCCTTCCATCGTGGGCATCCAGTTGCCAAGGAATACATCCACGTCACCTTCGGCGAGCGAGATATAGGTGACAGGCACGGACAGAACTTTGATGTCTGTCTCATATCCCAGCGCGTCCAGCACGACGGTGGTCGCTGCTGTGGTCGCGGTGATATCGGTCCAGCCAACATCAGAGAAGGTGACCGTATCGCAATCGGCGATGGCTGGCAGTGCGGCACAGACGGCAAGGGCCGAAATGGCAGTTTTCAAGATCATAGGTGTCTCCCTGTTTTTTCTTGATTGACGAGTCAATAAAGAACGTTTTACCTGCGATGACAACATCCAATGGGGATTTTATGCCAAAGCTCGGGATGGAACCTATCCGCCGCGCCGCCTTAGTGAAAGCCACGATTGATGAAATCGGGGCGGTCGGGAACCTTGACGTGACGGTGAGCCGGATCGCGAAGCGTGCCGGCATGTCCTCTGCCTTAGCGCACCATTACTTTGGCGGGAAAGAACAGATTTTCCTCGCCGCGATGCGTCACACGCTGTCCATGTACAGTGCAGAGGTTCGTGCGGCGTTGCGGACAGCCCGCGGGCACAAGGCACGGCTTGAGGCGATTGTTATGGCCAGCTTTGCATCGTCTAATTTTCAGCCCGCAGTGATTGCGGCCTGGTTGAATTTTTACGTGCTGGCGCAAAGCTCTGCCGATGCGCACCGGCTGCTGCGTATCTATCAGCGCAGGCTGCACAGCAATCTGGTCCATGATCTGCGCCCGCTGATCGGGGACCGCGCTGACCGGGCAGCAGGCCAGATCGCCGGGTTGATTGACGGTCTGTACCTGCGGCAGGGCTTGGCGCGCGATCAGGTCGAACAGTCTGACGCGGCCGGGCAGGTCATGTGTCTGCTGCAAAGCGAGCTAAAGAAGATGGCGCAATGAGCAAACCAAAT
Source organism: Loktanella agnita (assembly GCF_046640325.1). Taxonomy (NCBI): domain Bacteria; kingdom Pseudomonadati; phylum Pseudomonadota; class Alphaproteobacteria; order Rhodobacterales; family Roseobacteraceae; genus Loktanella; species Loktanella agnita. The sequence goes on from NZ_JBJMBF010000004.1 coordinate 157,865, forward strand.
ATCCTGATCCTGATGGTGGACCAGCTGAACGGCACGCTGTTCCCCGATGGGCCTGCGGATTGGCTGCATGCGCCAAACCTCAAGAAACTCGCCGCGCAATCGACCCGATTTAAAAATTGCTATACCGCATCGCCGCTGTGCGCGCCAGGCCGGGCGAGCTTTATGTCTGGTCAATTGCCGTCGCGCACGCGGGTCTATGACAACGCAGCGGAATTCGCGGCGGATATCCCAACCTATGCCCACCACCTGCGCCGGTCCGGCTATTACACCTGCCTGTCCGGCAAGATGCATTTCGTCGGCCCTGATCAGCTTCACGGGTTTGAGGATCGGCTAACCACCGATATCTATCCGGCTGATTTTGGCTGGACCCCCGATTACCGCAAACCGGGGGAGCGGATTGATTGGTGGTATCACAACATGGGCTCTGTCACCGGGGCAGGGGTGGCCGAAACATCAAACCAGATGGAATATGATGACGAGGTCGCGTTCGAAGCGGTGGCCAAGATCCGCGACCTGTCCCGTGGCAAGGATGATCGGCCATGGGCGCTGACCGTCAGCTTTACCCACCCGCATGATCCTTATGTGGCGCGCAAAAAATACTGGGATCTTTACGAAGATTGCGCACATCTGCTGCCCGCCGTGCCTGCCATGGATTACGCGGACCACGACCCGCATTCAAAGCGTATATTCGATGCGAATAACTGGCGTGACTTCGACATCACCGAAGAAGACATTCGCCGGTCCCGCCAAGCCTATTTTGCCAATATTTCCTATCTGGATGACAAGATCGGTGAGATTCTTGAGACGTTGGAAAGCACCCGGCAAGAGGCGATCATCATCATGGTCTCTGATCACGGCGATATGCTGGGCGAACGTGGCTTGTGGTTCAAAATGTCCTTCTTCGAAGGTTCGGCCCGCGTGCCACTGATGATTTCGGCCCCGTCGATGAAGCCGGCGCTGGTGACTGATCCGGTCTCGAATATCGACGTGACGCCAACGCTTTGCGATCTGGCCGGTATTTCAATGGATGAGGTGATGCCTTGGACCGCCGGGGAAAGTCTCGTGCATTTGGGGCAGGGCGGTCAGCGTGACACGCCGGTTGCCATGGAATACGCGGCAGAGGCATCTTATGCGCCGATGGTGTCGCTGCGGATGGGCGATTGGAAATACAATCGCTGCGCGCTTGATCCCGACCAGCTGTTCAATCTGGCCGATGATCCGCAGGAGCTGACAAACCTTGCCGCGGACACCGCCTATGCTGACACCCATGCGCAATTTGCACAGATGGCGGATGCGCGCTGGGAACTGGATCAGTTCGATGCGCAGGTTCGCGAAAGCCAAGCCCGCCGCTGGGTCGTCTATGACGCGCATCGCAGCGGCGACTATTACCCATGGGATTATCAACCGCTCAAGAAAGCGTCCGAACGCTTTATGCGCAATCACATGGACCTGAACACCGTCGAGGAAAACGCCCGCTTCCCGCGCGGCGAATGACCTCTTCCTTTCCTTCCTAAACGCCTGCCGGAGGCACGCAAAATGAATATACAACCCACCGCCAGCCATTTCATTGACGGCGCATATGTCGAAGACACCGCAGGGGGCGACATCCCCGTGATCTACCCCGCCACCGGTAAGGTGGTCGCAACTTTGCACGCCGCAACCCCCGCTATCGTGGACAAGGCACTGGCTGCCGCAAAACGCGCGCAAAAGGAATGGGCGGGTTGGACCGCAACAGAACGGGGCCGGGTACTGCGCCGTGCTGCGGATATCATGCGTGACCGCAACCACGACCTGTCGGTGCTGGAAACCTATGACACGGGCAAACCTTATCAGGAAACCAGCGTGGCCGATGCCACATCGGGCGCTGATGCGCTGGAATATTTCGGCGGGCTGGCAGCCAGCATCACCGGCGAACATATCCAGATGGGCGACGATTTCGTTTATACCCGCCGCGAACCGCTGGGCGTTTGCGTCGGTATCGGGGCGTGGAACTACCCCACGCAAATCGCCTGCTGGAAAGCCGCGCCTGCGCTGGCCTGCGGCAATGCGATGGTGTTCAAACCGTCTGAAATGACACCGCTTTGCGCGCTGAAAGTCGCGGAAATTCTGGTTGAAGCAGGCGCGCCTGCGGGGGTCTTCAACGTCGTGCAAGGCTATGGCGCGGTCGGGGCGTCGCTGATCACCGATCCGCGCGTGGACAAAGTCTCGCTCACCGGCTCCGTGCCCACAGGCCGCAAGGTTTATGCCGCCGCCGCCGAAGGCATGCGCCATGTCACGATGGAACTGGGGGGCAAATCCCCGATGGTTGTGTTTGACGATGCTGATCTGGAAAACGCAGTGTCAGGCGCGATCTTGGCGAATTTCTATTCCACCGGACAGGTCTGTTCCAACGGCACGCGGGTGTTTGTGCAAAAGGGTATCAAGGATGCGTTCCTGAAACGCCTGACCGAACGTCTGGCGGGGATCAAGATGGGTGACCCGCAAGACCCGGATGTGAACTTTGGCCCGATGGTCTCTGAACGTCAGCGCGATATCGTCGAAGGCTACATCGCCAAGGGCGTGGAAGAAGGCGCGACGCTGGTCACCGGCGGCAAGCGCGTTGATGGTGACGGCTTCTATATCGAGGCGACCGTCTTTGCCGATGTCACGGATGAGATGACAATCGCCAAAGAGGAAATCTTTGGCCCAGTCATGGCGGTGCTGGATTTCGAAACCGAAGAAGAGGCGCTGACCCGCGCAAACGCAACCGAATTCGGGTTGGCCGCTGGCGTGTTCACCGCAGATTTGACCCGCGCGCATCGGATGGCGGCAGGGTTTGAGGCAGGAACCTGTTACATCAACACCTACAACCTCGCCCCGGTCGAAGCCCCGTTTGGCGGATCTAAAATGTCCGGCGTGGGCCGCGAAAACTCCAAAGCGGCCATTGAACATTACAGCCAGATCAAGGGCGTCTATGTCGCAATGGGCGACGTCGAAGCACCATTCTAAAGAAAGCTAATAGCATGGAAACGACGACCCGATTCCCATTGCAGCCTGTCGATTATGTCAAATGGATCGCCACCGTGGTCCAGTTGATCGGCTATGGGCTAACCGGGATGAACATTGTGCCGTGGAATGTGTTCGCATTCGTTGTGGGCATCATCCTTTGGTTTGCTGTCGGCCTCATGTGGAAAGACCGGGCAATCATGATTGTTCATCTCGGCGCGTTTATCTCTCTGACATTGGGGTATTTGAATTCATGACAATGTGTGCGGATTATGTGATCGTTGGCGCAGGCTCTGCCGGTTGTGCGATGGCTTACCGGCTGGCCGAGGCAGGCAAGCAGGTGCTGGTGATCGAACATGGCGGGTCTGATCGCGGGCCGTTCATCCAGATGCCAGCCGCGCTGTCATACCCAATGAATATGGCGATGTATGATTGGGGTCTCAAGACAGAGCCAGAGCCGCATCTGGGAGGGCGCAGCCTCGTCACGCCACGTGGCAAAGTGATTGGCGGATCGTCTTCGATCAACGGAATGATCTATGTACGCGGCCATGCGCGTGACTTTGATCATTGGGCCGAAAGCGGCGCGCAGGGTTGGTCCTATGCGGATGTGCTGCCCTATTACAAACGGATGGAACATTGGCACGATGGCGGCCATGGCGGCGACCCGGCATGGCGCGGCACGGATGGCCCGCTGCATGTCACGCGGGGCCCCCGTAAAAACCCGCTGACCCGCGCTTTTGTCGAGGCAGGGCGCCAAGCAGGATATCCTGTCACCGGTGACTATAACGGGGAACAGCAAGAAGGGTTCGGCCCCTTTGATGCGACGATCTACAAGGGGTATCGCTGGTCGGCGGCATCGGCCTATCTGCGGCCTGCGCTCAAGCGCCCCAATTGCACCCTGACCCGCGCCTTTGCCCGCCGGATCGTGATCGAAAACGGCCGCGCCATCGGGGTGGAGGTCAGCCGCGGCAATAAGGTTGAGGTCATCAAAGCAAATGTCGAAGTAATTGTCGCCGCGTCCTCGCTGAACTCACCAAAACTGCTGATGCTCTCAGGTATCGGTCCGGCGGCGCATCTGGCCGAACACGGGATCGACGTGGTCGCAGACCGCCCCGGCGTTGGGCAAAACCTGCAAGACCATCTGGAGCTTTATATCCAACAAGCCGCGACCAAACCTGTCACGCTGTTTTCTCATTGGAACCTGCGCGGCAAAGCGAAAATCGGGTTGGAATGGCTGCTGTGGAAAACCGGGCTGGGGTCGTCAAACCAGTTTGAAAGCGCTGGATTTATCCGGTCTGACAAAGGTGTCGATTACCCCGATATCCAGTTCCACTTCCTGCCGATTGCAGTCAGCTATGATGGCAAAGTGGCCCCGGAAGGGCATGGCTTCCAAGCGCATGTCGGCCCGATGCGATCAAAATCGCGCGGGCAGGTCACGCTGCGGTCAAGCGATCCAAATGACAATCCGAAAATCGCATTCAACTATATGTCAGAGCCCTCGGATTGGGAGGACTTCCGCAAATGCATCCGTCTGACCCGCGAAATCTTTGCGCAGCCTGCCTTCGCAGAATATCGCGGGCATGAGATTCAGCCCGGCGATGCGGCGCAAAGCGACGCAGAACTGGATGATTTCATCCGCGAACATGCCGAAAGCGCCTATCACCCCTGCGGCACCTGCAAAATGGGTGCGGCAGATGATCCAATGGCCGTTGTGGACCCGCAAGCGCGGGTGATCGGGGTCGAAGGGCTGCGGGTCGCCGATAGCTCTATCTTTCCTCGGATCACCAACGGCAACCTGAACGCGCCGTCGATCATGGTGGGCGAAAAAGTGTCGGATCTGGTGTTGCAGCGCAACCCGCTGGCCCCGTTGAACGATCAGCCCTGGATCAATGCGAACTGGGAAACATCACAGCGTTAACCTTTCTTAACAGCGCGGCTTGATTTGCTGCGCTGTTAACGATTACCCCGGCCTCATGTTCCGCTTCTGGTCCTTGATGGCAGTGTGCCTCTGCACAAGCACGGCAATAGCTGCGCCGAATGGCACGATCCATGTGATTGATGCTGACACGATTGACGTGGGCGGCACCCGCGTGCGCTTGTTCGGGATTGATGCGCCTGAAATGGGGCAGCCGTGCAGTGCGAATGGGCGGCAGTGGGATTGCGGGGCTTGGGTCCGCGATGCGGTCGCGGCACACTACGAAGGCCGCCATGCAAGTTGCACACGCGTCGATACAGATCGTTACGGGCGTATTGTTGCGCGCTGCACCGTCAACGGTGCCGATATGGGGGCACAGATCGTACAATCCGGGCTGGCTTGGGCTTACCGCGCATATTCGTCGGATTACGACCTACAGGAAAAATCGGCTGCGGTTGCTGAACGGGGGCTTTGGGCGGTCGCCGTGCAGATGCCCGATGCATACCGCGCGGCCCAGACAGCGGCACGGAATGCGCCAACGGGAAACTGCGTGATCAAAGGGAATATCTCGGCCTCTGGCCGGATTTACCACGTTCCAGGCAATGCGCATTATGACCGGACCAGCATCAATATCGACGCCGGTGAACGCTGGTTCTGCTCTGCAGGTGCCGCAGAGGCAGCAGGATGGCGTGCGGCGCGTCGTTAAAGCGTTCTGCAAAAAGCCTGAATTATCTATAGCTATAGCCATCAGTGATATTTCGCACAGAGCCAAAGGTCAGGCTTCACTACAGTTTTTTTTGACGTAAGGCGCGCCAGCCTTACGTTCTTCGATAAGCAGCAAAGCTGCACGCCCAAGCGAACCCGATGCGAAGGCAAAGACGAAGACATATATTAACGAGGGATTGAAGTATGATGAAACAACAGAAGCGCTGCGAGACAGACGCGGACCAAGATCACCCACCCATACAGGTTGTTGATCATCAGTTTGGCCAAATTTTGCAAAGATACCATGCCACGAAGCGTAATCTGCGTCAGTCGCAGAATGTCCAGCAGTGGGATGATGAATTTACAAGATACCGTCTAAACCGCGCCCATCACGACGCAGAAGGTGCCTTGGTCCAGTTTTTTGAGAATATCGACGCCTGCGGCACCTGAGTTGATTGGCATCAAGGTGCCGCTGCCGCCTGCGGGATAAGGGTTGCGCAGATAACGCAAAAGGAGCGCGCAATGACACATACCCCGCACGAACTGACCGAGGAATTCCCCGATCAGCACGCCACACTGCAACGGCTAAAGGAAACGGATGCGCATTTTGCCCGGTTGGCTGACGCATACCACGTTGTGAACCGGGCCATTCACCGGGCCGAAACGGATATTAACCCGACCGATGACCTGCATATGGCGGACATGCGCAAGGAGCGGATGCAATTGAAGGATCAGATCGCAACGGCGCTGCGCGGGTCTAGCTGATCCTGAACTGCGGTACTATCGCATCATCGGTGTATTCATCTCCCAGTTCTCCGGCACTTGGATGTCACCAACACCAGTCACTTGGGTAGAGGTCGTGGCGCAGACGGACTGAAAAAGCAGACAGCGCTTTGTGCTTGTGACGGAAAACTTGGATGCAGTCCCCAACCCGTTGATCGGGGCGACCTCATATTCGCCATCGGGGATGCCGGTGACAATAATGGTGCCCGATTGGTCGGTCAAAGAGACAAAGCTATCACCCGGCGCACCGACCTTTGAAATCACGACCGGCAGCCCGGCGATGGGGTCACCGGAGGGCGTTACGATGGTGCCGATATCCTCGGCTTGGACCGCGGTATGAGAAAGCGCGGCCGCGATTGTTAGCATGCAGGCAAAGTGTTTCATTGCAGTTTATCCCCCAGATCACCTTCGAACAGAAAGCCGCCCGTATCGAGCGCACGCGGTGCTGGACCTTGCGCCAGCGTATAAACGGGCGTGCCATCCTCGATGGATTTTAGCGTGAACGCGACGATATTATATTCAGAAGCCCCGTCGACATCGATCTGAAACGTCGAATCGCTACCCAAATCAATGGTTCTGACCTTCATATAGCCGGTTGGGATGGCCCCCACGATCAGGTGCTGCCCGTTGATCCCCGCATTTACCCGCAGATTTGCGTTCAGCGGAACACGATCAACGGTAATCGTCACTTTGTTAAAAACGAAGGCAGACAGCGCGACGCCCAGAAAAATGGCGACAAGGGACGGATAGTTTGTTGTCAGTCTACCAAAGAACGGGATTTCAATTGCGCTGACGTTGCCCTTGTCGTCAACGACAACCTGTTGCTTCATCAACGCCCAAAGCCCCCCAATGACAGAGAGCCCGGCAATGACCAAAACGGTGAGCGCAATAATGGACCAAGAATTCATGGTAACAACTCCAAAATGTATAAAATATACAATACACCTTAAGGTATTTTTGCAGATTCTGCAATCGCGCCGTTCAATCCAGCTGATAGGGCAGGGTGCCTCGCATGTCCGGGTCGACCCGTAATTGCCGTTCCAGCGGGGGCACGGATCGCTGATGGCAATTTCGGCGTTCGCAGATCCGGCAGGAAATCCCGATGGGCTCATAGGCTTCGGGCGCGTTGATATCCATGTGGTCGGCATAGACCAGCGCCGGGGCATGTCGCAGCTCACACCCTAGCCCGATGGCATAGCGCCGGGTGGGGGCATTATAGGCACCGCCTGATTTGCTCACATCCCGCGCAAGGCAGAAATACCGCGCGCCATCCGGGGTTTCAGCCAGTTGCCGCAGGAACTGCCCCGGCAGCTCGAACGCCTGATGCACATTCCAAAGCGGGCAGGCGCCGCCATAGCGCGCGAATTGCAGCGTCGTGGCAGAGTGACGCTTGGTGATCGTCCCGGCCTGATCGACCCGGACAAAGAAGAACGGGATACCCTTGGCCCCTGGGCGTTGTAGCGTGGACAGCCGGTGCGCGACCTGTTCCAGCGATGCTCCGAACCGGGTGGCGAGGATCTCAAGGTCATGGCGCGTTTCCTGCGCGGCGCTGTGAAATGCGCCATAGGGCATCAGCGCAGCACCGGCGAAATAATTGGCAAGACCGACCTTTGCGATCCCCCGCGCCTCTTCCGAATGGAACCGTGCAAGGTCGAGCGTGGCATCCAACAGCTTGCCATGCGTAACCAGCGCGACCTGTAGCAAAAGCTGGAAACTCTGTGTTGCTGGGCGCACCAGCCGGGACAGTGTCAAGGTCTTGCTGGCCGCGTCATAATGCCGGATCGGGCCGTTTTCACTAAAAACTGTGGTGATCTGATGGGCCGACAGCGCGCGGATCGCGGCCTCTGCCACGGATTCACCGGGTTTGCGTGTCGTCGCGAAACGCTCGGCACTGCGATCCACCGCGTCGATATAGTTGTCGCAGTAATGAAAAAAGTCGCGCACCTCGTCCCATGGACTGGGTTGCAGGCGGGCATCCTCACGCCCCAGAGCCTCGTCCAGGGACGCAAGCCGTTCATGGGTTTGCCTGTAGGCGGCGTGCAGATCAAGGAACGCCCGCGCCAGCCCCGGCGCATTGGACGCAGCAAGCCGTAAATCGGCCAGTGCGGGCGGCGCATCGGGAAAGACCGGATCTGCCAGCGCCTCGCGCATATCACTGACCAGCCGCGCCTCGTCCCCAGCCTGCAACTGGGTCACGTCAAAGCCAAATTCCTGCGCCAGACCCAGCACCACAGTGGTGGATACGGGTCTGTTATTATTCTCCATTTGGTTGAGATAAGGCAGCGAGATACCCAGCTTATCGGCAAAGGCTTTCTGGGTCAGCGCCACGCGCCCGCGCAATTCACGCAGCTTGGCACCGGCATAGAGTTTCTGGACAGCCATCGGGTTCCTTTGCAGATTTGCTGGCAAAGATTAGCCGCTGCGAAGAAAGCGTCAAGCGATCTGCTTTTCCCGCCAGATAACAAAGAGGATCGCCAGCATCGCCAGCAGTGACACGATCAACATAAGCAGCTGCAATGGTAAGGTGCCCGTTTCCACCGTCAGAATGCTGCCCGCCAGTTGTGACAGCCCCGCGCCGCCGCCGATCATAATCGCCCCGCCCAGCCCGCTGGCCGTGCCCGCAAGATGCGGCCTGACAGAGATCGACCCGGCCATCACATTAGGCAGCATCATCCCATTGCCTAGCCCAAGGAACGTGCAGAAGCCAAAAAAGGTGAGCGGCTGATCAATCCCCGTCAATGTCAGCAGGGTGGAAACGCTCAGTCCGCATAGGGTTATGATCGTGCCTATCAGTGCCATCTTGTTGATCCCCATCGCCACTGAAAACCGCCCCGACAGAAAGTTGCCAAAGGCATATCCAATCGCAGGTGCGCCCAAGGCGACACCACCCCAGAACGGGGTCAGGTTGAAAATGCTATCGGCCACAAAGGACGCGCCGCCCAGCAGCGCAAAGAATGCCCCCGACCCGAAAGCCGAACACAGAACATACCCCCAAAACCGGAAAGAGCGCAGCAGTTCGGGGTATCCTTTGACCTGCTCGGAAAAGCTCAAGCCGCCGGTCGAAAGCGTTTCACCAAGGTCGAAATAACAAAGCGCCATCACCCCGAAACCTGCCAGTGCTAAAAAGACAAAGGTCGCGTGCCAGCCGAAGGCTTGATCTAGTGCCCCGCCGATCATCGGCCCGACCATCGGCACCAGCGCCATGCCCATGGTGACATACCCCAGCATGGACGCGGCCTCGGCCTGTGGGACGATGTCGCGCACGATGGCCCGGCTTAGCGCCATACATGTGGCGACGGCGGCCTGAAGGATGCGGAAGAACAGAAATGTTTCGACGGTCTGCGCCAAGACCGCACCGATTGTCGCGCCGACAAAAACGGCCAGAGACCCCAGAACCATGATCCGCCGCCCGAACCTGTCCGACAAGGGCCCGACGAAAATCTGCAACACTGCGGTCGTGGCCAGATAGCCCGACAGCGCGATCTGCATGATCGCATATTCGGTCTTGAAATACTGTGTCATGCCTGCCAGCGATGGCAGGAAGATCGACATGTTCAACGCAGAAATACCCGAGATCAGAACAAGGGTCAGAATATGCGGTGGTGTGGTACGGTCCAGAAAACGGACGACTGGCAAAGATGTCATTGCCCAGAGGTAAGGTGCGCTGCTTGCATTGTCCATAACCCGGACGGCCGCACGCGCGACTTTGCAGATTTGCAATTTTGACTGATGGTGAAGCAGTGTTTTTGCAAATATGCGCCTTCCCTCTTCTTAAGGCGTGCGCGTCGCGATAAGAAGGTCCAACAACTGGCGGAGGTGGAAAATCATGGACGTGTTGCAAGAGCTGGAAGAACGCCGCGATATGGCGCGACTTGGCGGTGGCGAACGCCGGATCGCCGCCCAGCATGGCAAAGGTAAGCTGACCGCGCGCGAGCGTATTTCGCTGCTGCTTGATGAAGGCTCGTTTGAAGAGTTCGACATGTTCGTCGCCCACCGTTGTACTGATTTTGGTATGGAAGAAAGCCGCCCCTACGGCGATGGTGTCATCACCGGCTGGGGCACGATCAACGGGCGCATGGTCTATGTCTTCAGTCAGGATTTCACGGTCTTTGGCGGGTCGCTGTCCGAAACCCATGCGCAGAAGATCTGCAAAATCATGGATATGGCCGTGCAAAATGGCGCGCCGGTGATTGGGATCAATGATTCCGGCGGCGCACGCATTCAAGAAGGGGTCGCGTCACTGGCAGGCTATGCCGAGGTTTTTCAGCGTAACGTCATGGCCAGCGGTGTTGTCCCGCAGATTTCGGTGATTATGGGCCCTTGTGCGGGCGGGGCGGTCTATAGCCCCGCGATGACTGACTTTATTTTTATGGTAAAGGAAAGCAGCTATATGTTCGTGACCGGGCCTGATGTGGTCAAGACTGTCACGAACGAGGTTGTTACAGCAGAGGAACTGGGCGGGGCTGCCACCCATACGAAAAAATCCTCGGTCGCTGATGGCGCGTTTGAAAACGATGTAGAGGCACTGGCAGAAGTGCGGCGTCTTGTCGATTTCCTGCCGCTGAACAATCGCCAGAAACCACCGGTGCGCCCGTTCTTTGACGATGTGAACCGGATTGAAGACAGCCTTGATACGCTGATCCCCGACAACCCGAACAGCCCCTACGACATGAAGGAACTGATCGGAAAGCTGGCGGACGAGGGGGATTTTTATGAAATTCAGGAAGACTTCGCCAAGAATATCCTGACCGGTTTCATCCGGCTGGAAGGCTCCACCGTTGGTGTGGTGGCGAACCAGCCAATGGTGCTCGCAGGGTGTCTGGACATCGACAGCTCGCGCAAGGCGGCCCGCTTTGTCCGCTTTTGTGATGCCTTTGAAATCCCGATCCTGACGCTGGTCGATGTGCCCGGTTTCCTGCCGGGGACCGGTCAGGAATATGGTGGTGTCATCAAACATGGGGCGAAACTGCTTTTCGCCTATGGCGAGGCGACGGTGCCCAAAGTAACCGTCATTACCCGCAAGGCCTATGGCGGCGCGTATGATGTGATGGCGTCCAAGCACCTGCGCGGCGATTTCAACTATGCTTGGCCCACGGCGGAAATCGCGGTGATGGGGGCCAAGGGCGCAACTGAAATCATCCACCGCGGCGATCTGGGCGATGCCGAAAAGATCGCGCAGCATACGAAAGACTATGAAGACCGCTTTGCCAATCCCTTTGTCGCCGCCGAACGTGGGTTTATCGACGAGGTGATCATGCCGCATTCGACGCGCAAGCGTGTCTGTCGGGCTTTTGCGTCACTGCGGGGCAAGCAACTTCAAAACCCATGGAAGAAACATGACAATATTCCACTTTGATCTGCCGCATAAACGCGGGGCAGGGCAGCGCACTGCCTGTGCATATGATCGCCGCCGCGACGATGATGCGCGGCCAGTTTCCGCCATACGGCAAAAGCCTGCCGGATTTGCCGCAATCCCGTGCGCCTCTTGGAATCGCGCGCCACTACCAAATGTTGTTTTGCGTGTGGGCGGGAATCCAGATGTTGCGTCTGCTGCTCAGCGCAGTTTTGCCTATGATGCGAGGGCGTCACAGGGCAGGAGCGGTTGCGGCGCCTTATATTTAAATCAAAATGTCTCGCTTATCTTTAAAGGACGCGAACATGGGATCGCGCCCTCGCAGGATCGTCAGGTTTCACCCAACCTACGACCCCGCACAGACAGAGGCAGGCAACAAGAATGGCACAAGGACTTTTGGCATTTGCAGTGGCAGCGCTTATGGCGCTGGTTGCTGTGTCGGGAAGCCAAGGGCGCGCAGAAGGCGGATTCACACCTGACGCCCCGCACGCTCAGCCATCCAACTTCAAGCGTTAAACGATCGAGTGACCTGCTGTGCGGGCGGGCCTTCGGGCGCGTCCGCCGCACGCCTTTGTTGCAGGGGGGCGTTTGAATGGAAAAGCATCGCGGCTTTCCGGGGCGTTTGCCCGGCACAGATTTTCAATTCCTGATCCGACGCGCCAACAAAGAGGGCGCAACTGAACTGACTGAACGCCCGCGCTTTGCGGATCGTCGTCCGCCGGACCGGCGTGCCGATGCGGGTTTCATGCTGGCGCTGTGGCAATGCTTTGGGGATCAGCCCTTTGTGCGCGGTAATCTGGACGCGGGCCGGTTAAGCTGGCTGTTCGGACGCGAGGTGATTCCCGCAGAAGACCCGTTCGACCCCTCGAGCTATGACGCCCTGCTGCGCATCGACGTAGATGTCGCGCGAGTCAGCTTTCCAGAGGCGTTTACATGATGTCTTTTGGCGTGATTTCTGGGATTCCGTTGCAATCTAAGCGGGAAACCGCTCATTTTGGGCCGGATAAATCAGACCGCTTTTCAGACAGGTTTTGTTCGCGCATTGTCGGTCTCGTGGCAGCGTGTCCCAGCAAGCGCGCTGTTGCAAATCGTCTACACCGTTACCCTTCCCCGAACCGGTCTGCCCCCATAGAGGGCAGGCCGGTTTCATTTTTCCGCCTATTTTCGGGCAATAACACTGCTGTTATTGGATATCACGGTGTATTAGCTATTGAGTTGCGTGCGAACTGCTCCATGTTCGGGGCTATCAAAAATCTACAAATAGGTAAGAAACAATGCAAAAATCTTCGATCATCCTCGCCGCTGTGGCTGTTCTGGGCCTTGCTGGCTGCCTTGAGTCAGATCTGGAGCGCGGCGTTGCCGGTGCCGGTGCAGGCCTCATCGCTGCTGAGGCCTTGGGCACTGATCCTGCCGGTACTGCGCTGGCCGGTGCTTCCGCTGGTGTCCTCTGCGACGATGCAGGCATCTGCCGCCGCGCACGCTAAGCCTTTCGCCTTTTCGAAGGCCATACATCACGACAGCCGCCGTCGGGGTATCACCCCGGCGGCGGTTTTGCGTTCTGGGGAGGGATATTGATGTTCAAGAAAATACTGATCGCCAACCGAGGTGAGATTGCCTGCCGTGTCATCAAGACCGCGCGTAAAATGGGGATCCAGACGGTTGCAATCTATTCCGATGCGGATCGCAACGCGCTGCATGTGAAGATGGCGGATGAGGCGGTGCATATCGGCCCGCCACCTGCCAACCAGTCTTACATCGTCATCGACAAGGTGATGGATGCAATCAAACAGACTGGCGCCGAAGCGGTACACCCCGGCTATGGTTTCCTGTCCGAAAACCCCAAATTCGCCGATGCGCTGCAAGCCGCTGGCGTGGCTTTCATCGGCCCGCCTAAAGGCGCGATAGAGGCGATGGGCGACAAGATCACCTCAAAGAAATTGGCGCAAGAGGCGGATGTTTCCACCGTGCCTGGTTATATGGGGCTGATCGCGGATGCCGATGAGGCGGTGAAAATCTCAAATCAAATCGGCTACCCGGTGATGATCAAGGCCAGCGCAGGGGGCGGTGGCAAGGGGATGCGGATCGCCTGGGACGATGCAGAGGCCCGCGAGGGCTTCCAAAGCTCCAAGAATGAGGCGGCCAACAGCTTTGGCGATGACCGCATCTTTATCGAAAAATTCGTCACCCAGCCGCGACATATCGAAATTCAGGTGCTGGCCGACCAACACGGCAATGCGGTCTATCTGCATGAGCGCGAATGTTCGATCCAGCGCCGGAACCAGAAGGTGATTGAAGAGGCGCCCAGCCCTTTCCTAGATGAAGCCACCCGCAAGGCAATGGGCGAGCAATCCGTCGCATTGGCGCAGGCCGTAGGCTATACCAGCGCAGGCACGGTTGAATTCATCGTCGATGGCGACCGCAATTTCTATTTCCTTGAAATGAACACCCGGTTGCAGGTCGAACATCCGGTCACTGAGTTAATCACTGGCGTCGATCTGGTCGAACAGATGATCCGCGTCGCGGCGGGGGAAAAGCTGCCATTCCAGCAGTCTGATTTGAAAATAAACGGTTGGGCGATGGAAAGCAGGCTTTATGCGGAAGATCCCTATCGTGGGTTTCTGCCGTCAATTGGTCGCCTGACCCGCTATCGCCCCCCTGTGGAAGAGACGACGCCAACCCGCGCTGTGCGCAATGATACCGGCGTGTTCGAAGGCGGCGAGATCAGCATGTATTACGACCCGATGATTGCCAAACTCTGCACATGGGCCCCCGACCGGGCCAGCGCCATTGCTGAAATGCGGCTGGCGCTTGATGGGTTTGAACTCGAAGGGATCGGGCACAACCTGCCGTTCTTGGCCGCCGTCTATGACCACCCCAAATTCACCTCCGGCAACATGACCACGGCATTCATCGCCGAAGAATACCCCGACGGGTTCGAAGGTGTCACATTAGACGACGGCACCTGCAATCGGATTGCGGCGGCTGCGGCAGCAATGCACCGGGTGGGTGAAATCCGGCGCGCGCGCATCTCGGGCCGGATGGACAATCACGAACACCATGTGGGCGCAGATTGGGTTGTCACGATGCAGGCTCAGTCGCGTGCCGTGGTGATTACCGCGGACAAGGGCGGCGCAGATGTGAAAATCAACGGCGACAGCCTGCGCGTGGAAAGCGACTGGACACCGGGCGACCCATTGGCCCGCCTGATGGTGGATGGCGAACCGTTGGTCCTGAAGGTCGGAAAGATTTCCGGCGGCTTTCGCGTGCGCTATCGCGGGGCGGATATCAAAGTACATGTGCGGACCCCGCTACAGGCGGAACTGGCGGCACTGATGCCCGAAAAACTGCCGCCCGATACGTCCAAAGTCCTGCTCTGCCCGATGCCCGGTCTGATTGTAAAGGTTGATGTGGCCGAAGGGGAAGAGGTGCAGGAAGGGCAGGCGCTTTGCACGGTCGAAGCAATGAAGATGGAAAACATCCTGCGGGCCGAGAAGAAGGCGATCGTCAAAAAGATCAATGCAGGCGCGGGCGACAGCCTTGCCGTGGATGACGTGATTATGGAGTTCGAGTAATACCAATGTCGTTGACTTCGCATTTGTTCTCTTTATGTTCTCATTCTTTAATGGGTGAACAGTGCGATTCAGGTGATGCGTATAAGGGTCAACACGCTCTTCTTCGATATGAACTCCTACTTTGCCTCGGTCATCCAGGCAGAGGAACCTGCATTGCGCGGCCGCCCGATTGGCGTTGTCACAACCATGGCGCGGAATGCGGCCTGCATCGCCGCCAGTATCGAGGCCAAGCGCAAAGGCGTCGGCATGGGGGTACGCATTGCCGAGGCGCAACAGATGTGCCCCGGCATCGTGTTTCGACCGGCGCAGCACGATGTGTTCGTCGATTATCACCACCGGATCAGGGCGGCTGCCGATACAGTAATCCCGATAGACAAGGCTCATTCCGTAGACGAATTTTCTTGCCATCTGATGGGGCGGCAGCGAGAGCTGGACACAGCCCTTGGGCTTGGCCGTGCGCTACAGGCCGTCATCAGGGAACAAGTCAGCCCGGCGCTGACATGTTCCGTGGGGGTCGCGCCGAACAAACTGCTCGCCAAAATCGCCGCAGAGCTGGAAAAACCCAATGGGTTGAACTGGCTCTCGCCAGAGGTATTGCCAGACAGGATCGCCCATCTGGCACTGGACGATCTTTCGGGTATTTCCAAAGGCATGCTGGTACGGCTGGCCAAGGCAGATATTCACGACGTGCCAACACTTTATCATCTGGTGCCCAGGGCCGCGCGCAAGATATGGGGCAGCGTCGAGGGCGAATACTTCATCCGTCAGATGCACGGCGAAACGGTGGTGCGCCCGCCACAGCGGCACAATTCACTGGGCCATGGCCAGCGCCTGACCGGGCCGAATTGCAGCCCGCACGGGGCCTTCCTCGTTGCGCGGCGATTGCTGGTCAAGGCGGCTGCGCGGTTGCGGCGCGAAGGCAATCTTGCCGGTACACTGCATGTCGGCATGCAGTGTACCCGTTATGGGCGGGACAGCCGGGCGATCACATTCGCCCCGACGCAGGATTCATTCTTTTTGCTAAATCAGCTCAGCGATATCTGGGGGCAGTTTTCAGCGCGGCACCTGAAATCAGTCAGCGTGATGCTGGGACACCTTCAGCCTGTGGACACAAGCATGAGCGATCTGTTTTCCGACAGGGTCGCGGGCACAAAAACCGGTCGCGAAGAACTGTGCAACGCCATCGACGGGCTGAACCAGCGCTTTGGTCAGGATACGATCAGGTTCGGGGAATTACCCCCCTACAAAGTGCCCTATACCGGGGCCAAAATCGCCTTTGGTCGGATTCCCGACCGCGAAGATTTCTTCGAATAGGGGCGAGGATCTACTGTCCAATCAACCGCCGGTCTTCGATTTCCTGCTGCCGGAGGGGCATCTTGTCGATGGATCGGGTGATCTCGCGCACGCTCCAAGGGGATGGTTTGCGGAATGCGACGGTGCCATCTTTGGCTACCAGCGCCATCATGTACCCACGCGGGCGCAGCCGCAGCCGCAGTTCAGACGCCCCGTCAGGATCGGTATCGGCAAAGACGATCACGTCACGCTCTGCCAGATCGTCAAACCGGTCGGTCAACAGGTCCATCTGCTGGCGAAAGCGCGGATCATTAGGCGTATCGGCAAAGACGACAAGCGGCCGGGCGATCCATTGCAGCTCTGCCAATGTCACGTCCGTGGCATCAAACACCTGGGTATGGTCGGTCTCCCACTGTTCGAGCACCGTTAAGTCCTGCGCCGCGACAGCGCTGGCCCCACATAACAGCGCAACAGTGGCACCGCACATCTGTAAAAACTTCATCATCCACAAAGATATAGAGGCGGGTTGCCAAAAAGCTAAGGGCGAACTGCCCCTAAGCCTGAATTATTTCACCCGTCCCGATCGGAGGTTTCCATGACCAACAAGAAAATCTGGGAAGAAACAGCCAAGGCAGAGCTGCGCGGCAAGCCGCTGGACACACTGAATTGGGACACGCTGGAAGAGATCGCGGTCAAGCCGCTCTATACGGCAGATGACACCGCCGCCCTGCCGCATATGGGTGGTGTGCCCGGCGCGGCCCCGTTTACCCGTGGGGTCAAGGCGACAATGTATGCAGGCCGACCTTGGACGATCCGCCAATATGCCGGGTTTTCAACCGCCGAGGCGTCGAATGCGTTTTACCGCAAGGCACTGGCCGCCGGGCAGCAGGGTGTCTCGGTCGCTTTCGATCTGGCGACCCACCGGGGCTATGACAGTGACCACCCACGGGTAGAGGGCGACGTCGGCAAAGCGGGCGTGGCCATCGACAGCGTTGAGGATATGATAATCCTCTTTGACGGTATCCCGCTGGATCAGGTCAGCGTGTCCATGACAATGAACGGTGCGGTGATCCCAATTTTGGCCAGTTTCATCGTGGCTGGCGAAGAGCAGGGTCATGATAAAAGCCTGCTGGCTGGCACCATTCAGAATGACATTCTGAAAGAATTCATGGTGCGCAACACTTATGTCTACCCGCCGGAGCCATCCATGCGCATCGTTGCGGACATCATCGAATACACCGCTGATTACATGCCCAAGTTCAACTCGATCAGTATCAGCGGTTACCACATGCAAGAGGCGGGGGCGAACCTTGTGCAAGAGCTGGCCTATACGCTGGCCGATGGGCGTGAATATGTGCGCACGGCCATTGCGCGGGGCATGGATGTGGATCGCTTTGCCGGGCGGCTCAGTTTCTTTTTCGCCATTGGCATGAATTTCTTCATGGAGGCGGCCAAACTGCGCGCGGCCCGGCTGCTTTGGTCGCGGATCATGGAGGAATTCGAACCCAAGAACCCCAAATCCACCATGCTGCGCACCCATTGCCAGACCTCTGGCGTGTCACTGCAAGAACAAGACCCCTATAACAACGTGATCCGTACCGCGTATGAGGCGATGGCAGCCGCGCTGGGCGGCACGCAGTCACTGCATACCAACGCACTGGACGAGGCGATTGCCCTGCCCACGGAATTCAGCGCCCGGATTGCCCGCAATACCCAGCTGATCCTGCAAGAGGAAACCGGCATCACCAATGTCGTCGACCCGCTGGCAGGCTCTTACTACGTGGAAAGCTTGACCCATGAGCTGGCCGAAAAAGCCTGGGCGCTGATCGAGGAAGTCGAGGAAATGGGCGGCATGACCAAGGCCGTTGCCAGCGGCATGCCCAAGCTGCGGATCGAAGAAACCGCCGCCCGCCGCCAGGCCGATATCGACCGGGGGACCGAGGTGATCGTCGGGGTCAACAAATACCGCAAGGACAAGGAAGACCCGATTGATATCCTTGATATCGACAATAACGCGGTGCGCGAAGGGCAGATCACACGGATCACTGCCACCAAAGCAGCGCGCGATCAGGCGGCCTGTGATGTGGCGCTCTCGGAACTGACCCGCCGCGCCAGCGAAGGCGGCAACCTGCTGGAGGCCGCAGTCGAAGCCGCCCGCGCCCGCGCCACAGTTGGAGAAATCAGCATGGCAATGGAAAAATCATTCGGACGGCACCGGGCAGAGGTCAAAACCCTCGCTGGGGTTTATGGCGCGGCTTATGAAGGCGATGAAGGCTTTGCCGCGATCCAGCAAAGTGTTGAAACCTTTGCCGAGGAAGAAGGCCGTCGCCCCCGGATGCTGGTCGTCAAGATGGGCCAGGACGGGCATGATCGGGGCGCGAAAGTCATCGCCACCGCCTTTGCCGATATCGGATTTGATGTGGATGTCGGCCCGCTGTTCCAAACCCCGGAAGAGGCCGCGCAGGATGCCATCGACAACGACGTGCATGTGATCGGGATCAGCAGTCAGGCGGCAGGGCATAAGACGCTCGCGCCGAAACTGGTGCAGGCGCTTAAAGATGCGGATGCCGAAGATATCATCGTGATTTGCGGAGGCGTTATCCCACAGCAGGATTACCAATTCCTTTACGACGCGGGCGTGAAGGCGATCTTTGGCCCTGGCACGAATATCCCTAAGGCCGCGCAGGATATTTTGGGGTTGATCCGTCAGGCACAGCGTTAGATCAACGCTGCAGAGTTTAACTGTGACTTTGGAGGCCGAATGCTGGAACTTGATCACTTAGCCGTTGCCTGCACCGATCTGCACGAAGGCGTCGCTTGGGTCGAATCCAAGCTGGGCGTGATGATGCAGCCCGGCGGAAAACATCTGCGCTATGGCACGCATAACGTGCTGCTGGGGCTGGCCGACGGGCTGTATCTAGAGGTGATCGCCCCCGACCCGGATGCGGCCCCGTTCGATGGCCCGCGCTGGTTCGCACTGGATGATTTCAGCGGCCCGCCGCGTTTGGCAAATTGGATTTGCCGGACGGACAGGTTTGACCCGGTCGCAGGTCCACCGCGCGCATTGCAACGCGGGGATCTGCACTGGCAGCTGACGGTGCCCGATGATGGCAGCCTGCCTTTCGATGGGGCCTATCCCACGTTGATTCA
Source organism: Loktanella agnita (assembly GCF_046640325.1). Lineage (NCBI taxonomy): Bacteria > Pseudomonadati > Pseudomonadota > Alphaproteobacteria > Rhodobacterales > Roseobacteraceae > Loktanella > Loktanella agnita. The sequence continues at coordinate 177,621 of NZ_JBJMBF010000004.1, forward strand.
ATGGCCAGAAAATGCGGTGCACCCCGCGACAAAGCTGCCCGAAAGCGGTTGCCGCCTGACGCAGTTTACCATCACCCACCCGCAGGTGGCGGATGTGCAGGCGCTGATGACATTACGTGATCCGCGTGTGTCATTTGCGACGGGTCCTGCCGGATTTCACGCGGTATTTGATACGCCACAGGGTGTCCGCAAATTGGGCTAAAGCGCTATGCGAAAAACCTGAATCAGGTATTTCCTTAAATGCTATAAACGCCGTTTGTTGCGGCAAAATCTGCGCAAGCTGTGATATCGTGCTGCACCCGGCACGCAAAAGGTTGCAACCTGCACGCAACTGCGGTTCAAGTTCGCGCATTCGACCAATCTTGGGTCGGCACAGTCAGCTTTGAAAGGCGGCGATTGATGTCCATCTGGACGCGCATAGCAGAGGCGATCTCGGCGCTTGCCAATGGCGAGGGCCTGTCAGCGGTATTCGACAAGATGCGCGCGTCGCCGGACCGGACGGTCGCCTTTGCCATTGCGGTGATCGCATTGGGGGCCAAGATGGCCAAGGCGGATGGCGTGGTGACCAAGGATGAAGTCGTCGCCTTCCGCGAGGTCTTTGTCATCCCGCCCGAGGAAGAGGCGAACGCGGCGCGGGTGTTCAATCTGGCCCGTCAGGATGTGGCCGGTTTCGACATTTATGCCCGCCGGATTAAGGCGATGTATGGCACGGATACCGCGCCGCTTTGTGATCTGCTGGAAGGGCTGTTTCATATTGCCATGGCCGATGGGGTCTATCACCCGAAAGAGGATGATTTCCTGCGCGAGGTTGCAGAGATTTTCGGCTTTGAGGAACGGCGATTTAAACGGATACGCGCGCAGTTTGTGCCTCAGGCAGAGCGTGATCCTTATGACGTGCTGGGCGTCACCCCGGATGCCTCAATGGAAGAGGTCCGCGCGGCCTGGCGCCGTCTGGTGCGCGACACCCATCCTGATCGCATGATCGCGCGGGGTGTCCCCGAAGAGGCGATCAAACTGGCCGAACGGCGCATGGTCGCGATCAACAGCGCGTGGGAAGATATCCAGGGTGCGCGCGGGTGAGGTTCGCAACCTACAATGTCGAATGGTTCAATAGTCTGTTTGATGACAATGGGTTACTGATTGCGGATGGCAGCTGGTCCAGTCGCTGGGATGTGACAAAGGCACAGCAGACTGATGCTTTGGGGGCGGTTTTCACCGCGCTGAACGCAGATGCAGTGATGATTATCGAGGCCCCCGATACCAGCCGCAAGCGGGACGGCGTGCGGGCGCTGGTGGCGTTTGCCAAGTATTTTGGGCTGCGGACCCGCGCTGCGATCATTGGGTTCCCTAACGAGACACAACAGGAAATCGCGCTGCTTTACGACCCGGATGTGATACAGGTCGCGCATGACCCGCAAGGCGATAAAAGCGCCCCGCGCTTTGACGGTAAGTTCCGCATGGATGTGGATGTAGACGCGGCCCCTGACGTGATCCGCTGGTCCAAGCCGCCGCTGGAATTGGCCGTGACAACCCCGCGCGGGGTGCTGCGGTTGATCGGTGTGCACGCCAAATCCAAGGCACCGCATGGGGCGCGAAATCCGGTGGCGGCCACAAGAATATCCATTGAAAACAGACGCAAACAGCTTGCCCAATGCATCTGGCTGCGCCGCCGGGTTGAAACGCATCTTGCGGCGGGTGACGACCTGATTGTGCTGGGCGATTTCAATGACGGTCCGGGGCTGGATGAATATGAAAAGCTCTTTGGCCGGTCGGGGGTCGAGATCGTGCTGGGCGAAGGCAGTGGCGCGCAGCTTTTTGATCCGCATGCGCGCATGGCGCTGGGCCGTCGTGTTGGTGCCATGCCAGTCACGGCCCGGTTCAAGCGACCGGGGCAGCCTTATCTACAGGCGCTTTTGGATTATATCATGGTCTCGCCCGGATTGCGGGACCGTGGCCCCACATGGCAAATCTGGCATCCGTTCGACCATCCGGACTGCTATGCCAATGCCGATCTGCGCGAGGCGCTGCTACTGGCATCAGACCATTTCCCGGTCGTGCTGGACATCGATTTGTGATTTGTGCGGGATGCCCATATCCTTTATAATAAGGGTATGAAACGCATCATCACAGCAATATTCGCCCTTGGTCTCAGCCTGAGCCCCGCCACCGCGCAGGAGGAAACAGGCGATCTGGATGAAGGTTTTAGCCTGATGGAAGAAGGGGCCAAGATGCTGATGCGTGGCCTTATCGCCGAGATGGAACCGGCGATGGATGATATGCGCAAATCACTGGAAGATTTTGCCCCGGTGATGGGGGAATTTGCGCGCGAGATCGGCCCGGCCTTTGCAGAGCTTTTGTCGCAGGTTGATGATTTCCGCAATTACGAGACACCGGAATTTCTACCCAACGGCGATATCATCATCCGCCGCAGCCCCGATGCGCCGGTTTGGATCCCTGATGGGGATTTGGGCGAAATCGAACTTTGACCACAGCATGATTTTGGGCGTTGCCTGACCCCCACCGTACGGTGGGGACGGTCCCGCGCTGTCGAATCATCGGTTAACCTTTGTGACCAAGGGAAATGCGCCACCGGATTGGCGTCGGAAACCCATCGGAATTGCGTCGGACTTTTGTGGTGTATCACCCTGCATTAACGCTGCGGGCGTTGCGTGGTTGCGGCAGGGGGACGGCTGCGGGAAATATGTCACTTGAACCCCGCCAACCTGCGTTGGTTCGCAGTTGCTATGCATCGCGCGGCGCGTTCGGTCAAAACTGGTTTCGCTGGCTGAAAATCCACCTATGATGCCGGGACTTGTCACGGCGAAGGCGCAATCATCTATGCAGATCGCATTCCACATCGGCGCAAACTGCACAGACGAAGACCGTCTGTTGAAGTCAGTGCTCAAGAATGCGGATACGTTCTTGCAAAGCAAGATCGCGGTGCCCGGTCCGGGCCGGTATCGCCGTCTGATCCGCGAGACGATCCAAGGGCTGGAGCGTAACCGCCCTGATGCGGATACACGCGACGCGCTGCTGGATGCGATTATTGATCAGGATGACGTGCGCAGAGTGTTGCTGAGCAACGACAATTTTATGTGTGTGCCCAATCGTATTTTCGAAAGCGGCCTGTTCTATGCGCAGGCTGAACCCAAAGTGCGCGGGCTGCACCGCCTGTTTCCGCAGGATGAGATTTCGCTGTTCATGGGCATTCGCAACCCGGTGAGCTTTCTTCAGGAAACGCAGCGGCGCGCGGATGCTGATACGGTCAGCGCCTATCTTGGGTTGCTGCGCCCCGAGGATATCCGTTGGTCTGATGTGGTCCGCCGGATCAAGACCACAGCCCCGGACACGCCGCTGACTGTCTGGTGTAACGAGGATACGCCGCTGCTGTGGGAGACGCTGATCCGTCGCTTCGCGGATGTGCCCCCGGACACGCCGATCAAGGGCCGCATGGATATGCTGTCTGCCATCCTGACCCCCGCAGGGATTGCGGTGCTGACACAGAAGCTCAAGACCGCACCGCCACAGACCGAGGCAGCCCGGCATGATTTGATTGCTGCCATCTGGGAAGATCACGCGGTTGCCGATGCTGTTGAAGATGAAATTGATCTGCCTGAGCTGCATCCGGATCTGGTCGCCCGTATGACGCAATTGTATGATGAAGATTTGGACCGCATCGCTGCAATGGAAGGGGTCACCCTGCTGCTGCCTTTCGCCTGAGGCTGATATCCGCAGCCCGGCTGGTTTCTAAGGTTGTTTGTTTTTAAAGCGTTATGCGAAAACCTGAATCAAGTATTTCGTCAAACGCTTTAGATGGCGGCGACAACTGTGCGGGTGCCGTGCGAGATGACCTCGAACGGGGTGTCGAAGACAGTGTTCAGATTTTCGGGCGTCAGGAATGTTGTGGCCGCATCATGGGCCACCACGCGCCCGTCTTTCATGGCGACGATATGATCGGCCCAGCCTGCTGCGGCGTTGATGTCGTGCAGCACGATGACGATGCTGCGCGTCGTCTCGCGTGTCATACCATGCAGGCGGACCATCAGGTCGCGCGCGTGTTTCGGATCCAGCGCGTTCAGCGGTTCGTCCAGTAACATCCATGGTGTGTCTTGTGCGTAGGTCATCGCAAGAAACGCCCGTTGCCGTTGGCCGCCTGACAGTGTTTCGATCGGGCGATCCGCGAAGGTTTCCAAGGCGAAGGCATGCAGCGCCTCATCCACAAGCACGCTGTCTTGCGCGGTTGCACGCCCCCTGTGATGGGGCCAGCGACCAAAGGCCACCAGATCGCGCACGCGCAGGCGGCTGACCACATGGGGCGTTTGTTGCAGCAGCGCGACGAGTTTGGCGCGCGCGCGACTGGGCATCAGGACGGGGTCATGCCCGTCGATCTGCACGCTGCCCCCGGACAATGTGTTGAGCCCGGAGATGCAATGCAGCAAGGTTGATTTTCCGGCCCCATTTGGCCCGATCAACGCGGTGATCCCGCCGCGTTTGATCGACAGATCGACATCGTTAAGGATTTGCGTGCCGTCTACCGCGTAAGATAGGTTTGTGACGTTAATCATCGCGGAGCCTTCCGAAGAACAAGAAACAGGAACATCAGCCCGCCGAAGAATTCGACCACGACGGCAAGCGCTGACTGACTGCCAAGCAGCCGTTCAAACACAAATTGACCCGCCACAAGGATCACCGCGCCGATCAGTGCTGCGGCAGGGATCAACACAATGTGGCGATGCGTATCGGTGAGCAGCCGCGCAAAACTGGCGGCAAGCAAGCCGAGGAATATGATTGGCCCCACAAGTGCCGTTGACACGGAAACCATCGCTCCGATCAGGATCAGCGCAATCAGGACGATGCGACTGTGATCCAGCCCCAGCCCGCGCGCGGTGCCCCGCCCCAGCGCCACCACATCAAGCGAAGGGGCAAGCCACAGGGCCATGCCGATGCTGACCAGTAGGACCACAGCGGCCACCATCATGATATCGCTGTCCACGCCCCCAAAGCTGGCGAACATTGCTTGTTGCACAACGGCGAATTCGGACGGGTCAAGCATCCGTTGGATCATTGACGCCAGACCACGCAAAAGCACACCAAGGATCACCCCGGTCAAGATCATCCGTGTGATGTCGCCTGCATCGCGTCGCAAGAGCACCCAGAACAGCGCGGTGGAGGCGCTCATCAGAACCGCGGCCTCGATCAGGAACCGCGCGGCCCCCGGGATCTGTGCCACGCCGACCCCGCCGATGAGCGCGACCAGCAGCGTTTGCATCAATACAAACAGCGCATCAAACCCCACAAGCGACGGGGTCAGCAGGCGGTTCATCGCGACCGTTTGAAACAGGATTGTCGCCGCACCAGAGGCCGCGCCGACACAGATCAAGGTTGCCAGTTTCGTCGTGCGCAGTTCCAGAATGAACGCCATGGGCGCGCGCAACTGCCATGTCAGGAAGGCTGTCGCCAGTACCAACAAAGTGAGCGTCAACGCGATCAGAGAGAGCCGTGATCTAGCCATGGGCGCGGCTCGGCGCGGCGTGCAGCAGCCACAGGAATATACCCGCCCCAAAGACGGCAAAGACCGTCGCGGCCGGAATTTCGAAGGGGTAGCGGATGACGCGTCCGATGACATCGGCCGCCAGTACAAACAGCCCGCCTGACACCGCAATCAGCGGCAGGTTAGCGCGCAGATTGTCCCCCCGCCAGCGTGAAATCAGGTTTGGTGCGACCAGCCCGACAAAGGGAAATGCACCCACAGTGACCAGCACGAAGGCGGTCAGCATTGAAACGATGACAAGCCCCAGCCCGCGCATCTGTGTATAGTTCAGCCCAAGCGAGCGTGCTTGCGTTTCGCCCAAGCCCAAAATCGTGATCTGATCCGCGACAACATAGAGCACCCCACCAAGCGCAACCACGGACCACAGCCATTCGTAACGTCCTTGCATGACGCCCGAAAACTCGCCCAGTTGCCAGATGCCAAGGTATTGCACCAAGTCGAAATACCACGCCAGATAAAGCGTGGTTGCCCCGATGACGCCGCCGTAAACCAGCCCCACGATGGGCAGGAGCATGGGATCATGGCGCGGCACCCGTACGGCCAGCGCCAGAAAGCCTGCCATGCCTGCCAATGCGGATAATGCCGCGACGAACATCTTGCCAGCAACGGCCATTCCCGGTGCGATCAATGTCACGCCCAGCAGCCCCAGCATTGCGGCCTCTGGCGTGCCAGTCATTGCGGGTTCGACCAGTCGGTTTTGTACCACTTGCTGCACAACCACGCCTGCAAGCGCCAATCCGGCCCCAGCCAAGAGCGCGGCTGCGGTGCGGGGAAAGCGGCTTACCATCAGCAACCAGCCTGCGTCCCCGTCTTGCAAGGACGCAGCACCAATTGAAAGGCTGGCAGCGCATAGCGCGACCAGCCCGAAACAGATCACAATCCAGAGCCGCAAAGTTAGCCGGCCTGCTCGGTAAAGGCTGCGATGATCTCATCCAGTGTTGTCATCATCGAAGTGGCCCCGCCACCTGCGATGTAAAGCGGCGCGGACCCAAGGTAGACAACCTGACCATTTTGCACCGCGCGGGTGTTGTTCACGAGCGGGTTATCAAGGGTCGCGGCGGCAGCAACGCCGTCCTGGCCAATAGCGGCCCCACGGTCCACGACAAAGATCCAGTCAGGATCGGTTTCGGCGATGAATTCAAACGAAATGGATTGCCCATGCGTTTCTGCGTCAAGCCCTTCGGCGGCGACCGGAATGCCCACGGTGTCATGCAGCCAGCCAAAACGGCTGGTTGCGCCAAAGGCGGAAATCTTGGCACCGTTGGTCAGCACGATCAGCGCATTGCCGCGCCCTTCGGCGGCGGCTTGTGCCTCTGCGATTTTGGCGTCGAGATCAGCGATCAAAGCGGCGGCGTCATCCTCTTTGCCGAGCAGCGCGCCATAGGCGGCGATCCGTGCGCGGCCCTGCGCGACGATGCTGTCACCAGAGGGGGCTTCATTGGAAATGGTCATGTCGATCACCGGCGCGATCTCTGCCAGCGGTTCGCTCAAGGTTGAAGAGCGGCCGCCGATGATGATCAGATCCGGGCCCATGACGGCCAGTGTTTCATAGTTTGGCTCGAACAATGTGCCGACGACGGTTGCTGTGTCCAGCACCGCGTCCAGATAGGACACATAGAGCTTGTCAGGGATCCCTGTGACATCCGCCCCAAGCGCGTTCAGCGTGTCGATTGCGGCCACATCAAAGACCGCAATGCTCTTTGGTGTGTCGGCGACCGTTACAGGGCCGGTGGCGGTTTCAATCGCGATATCATCGGCGAGAAGGGATGTGGAAAATACTGCAAAGGCGCTTCCGAGAAGTAGCATACGCATAACAAGGCTCCTGGTTCAGAGGGTGATGCGTGGCTAGGTTAACGGGTTGGCTTCGCATGATTGAAGGTCGTCTAGCGTAGGTTATTCCGCACGCGCAACCGTTTTCTTTTGGCAAAAAACCGTTGTGAGTAAGGGGTGAAGTCACTAAGACGATAAAAATGGTAAGGATTAAGGTATGATTAAGCACGAGTGTGGACGGTTTGAAACGCCGCATGGGTCAAAGTATTTGCAGCAACTATGCAAGCATTTTGGCCACAAGGTCGAAGTGACATATGATTCGCTGTCCGGGACCGTTGCCCTGCCCATCGGCCCGCTGCATCTGACGGCGACAGAAGACGCGCTGTTAGTCACGATCCAGGCCGAAGAAGGCGAAGATCTGGACCGCGCGCATCACATCGTTGACGACCATCTGAAACGCTTTGCCTTTCGCGAGGAATTCGACGGATTTGACTGGCAACCGGTCAAAGACACAACGGTAGCAAATCAAGTTTAGTGCCGATTTTGGCACTAACGTTTAGGTGGCCCAAGATCAATTGTCGGCGGAAGAGCACGCGGCATCGCGGCGTATGCTGCGGTTCCGGGCTTTGCCTCGCTATGCGATCTGGATATGCGCCTGCGTAACGTTAATGTGCCGCGTGACGGCAGCAGACGCACGCAGCGTCCGCGCGATACGGAACGGCAGAATGCGAACGGGCAGGTCAAGCCGCTTTGACGCAGGCCTTGTCCAATGTGCCGGGTCTTTCGGTCGGCGGGGCCGCCGATGGCCAGAACATCTTTATCCGGGGCCTTCCGGCGGAATATTCGCTGATCCTGATCGACGGCAAACGGGTCAACACCCGCCAGTCACGCACCAATGGGTCGGGCGGGGTCGATCAATACTTTATGTCGCCGGTGTCCGCGATTGAACGGATTGAGATCGTGCGCGGTCCGGTGGCGTATCGACCGGTTACAAAACCCCCGAAATCCGCGAATTGGTCGAAGACTACTATCTGACCACCAATCGCGATCACGAACAGTGATGACAACGGCACGGTCATCAGCGGCCGCAATCTATGGGTTGGCGTAAGGGTAGAGTTTTAAAGCACGCGCGAAAAGGTAAACCCATCACCCTGCCTGCATCGGGCAGGGCGATGGGGTGCGGTGTTGGTTGTTTTGGCGGTAGAGTTTCGGTCATCTTATCGTATCGTCTGCGATGGGTTCTCATCATAGGCTTGACGGTAATAGGCACTAAAGCGGCCCAGATGGTTGAATCCGTATTCCTGCGCAAGTGCGGTCAAGGAATGCAGGTCTGATCGCTTTGAATCTAACAACTCGCGTCTGATTTCGGCCAGACGCATTGCGCGGACATAGTGCATTGGTGACATTCTGAGATACTTTTTGAAACTCGCCTGAATAGACCGGGGGCTGGTGCCGACTGCTTCAGCAATATCGCCCGCTTGGAAGTCTTCCTTCAGATTTTGGCGAATGTACCGCATCGCGTCTTTCATGGTCGTGGGTAACGACCCGTGACTGACACCCCCAACGAGATGTTGGTAATTGTGAAAGTCAGACCGCAAGAGTGTCGCCATCAGGGCTTCTGCAAATTCATTGCTCAATAGCGGCGTGATTTCTTCCCATGGATTTTTGTCGAGCTGATCAATCACCATCCAGAGCGTCGCTCTGAGAAAGGCACCAGCACCGGAGCTGGTATCAACCCATTGTTTAAACCGAACTCTTCGTTCCACCTGAAACCCAAGGTAGGCTTCCAGCTTTCGCTCCAGTCGCTTCTTTTCGACTTGTAAAACAACGGCAGTTGCACCGGCTTCCCAGTGCAGCGCAAACCGCAAGTCGTTTGGAATAATAATCGCTGAATTCGGGTCACATTTATTGTCGTGATCGCCCGCCACCATCCGGACTGTTCCATGCAGTGGCAATACGACGAGATAAAATTGTTTTAGTGGATCGCAGCGGATCAAACTGCGCATGGCATATTGGATAACATGCACTGACAGCCCATTAAGTTCGGCCACATTATGTGTCGCACCAATAGGTTCGCCTTGGCCGACTGCCTCAATGCGATGATCTCGAATCTTTGCCGACGTTAATCGCCGGATTTCTTCGAGATTCTCAGAATGATAAACGCGGTATCGATTTAATTGCACGATCATTCTCCAGAAAATCCAAAGTCATACCTAGCACAAGCGAAACCGGAAAAAGAAGTTCGTATTACGGATATGCGCTGCGCAAATTGGCTTTTTTATACCCACAGGCTGCGCCAGTCTTGCAGAGCAAAACGCGGCTTGCCACGCCGCATGCCGTGAAAAGACGGCAGTCACCGGGAGAATTAAGAAATGAGAAATGTATCCATAATCGGCTCAGGCCCTGCGGGTTGCGTATTTGCGTATGCTCTGTTGAACGAAGGCTATGCCGTCACGCTTTATTCGGATCGAACACCGGACCAGTGGTTGAACCAATCGGCACCGACAGGAACGGCTTTTCTTTACGCTTCAACCATCGATATCGAGCGTGATCTCGGCATGGACTATTGGAGTGATGACATGTTCGAAGGACATGGCGTCCTGCTTGATTTTGTTCCCAAAGTTGGCATGAAACCCATGACCGCCACCGGCCTTTTTGAACACGGACGCCCGGGATGCGGAATCGATCAACGTATGCGTGTTTCACGCTGGCTGGAGGATTTTGAATCACGTGGCGGCAAACTCGTCATCGAAACCGTAACCGCCGAACGGCTGGATGAAATCAGTCTCAAGGCCGATCTCACCGTGCTGGCTGCTGGCAAGGGGGAATTGAACAAGGCCATCGCACGCGATCCGTCGCGCAGTCATTATAGTAACCCCCAACGCAAATTGGCGATGACATTTGCTAAATCCAAATCCGGTCGGCATCCCAAAGAATGGTTCAATGCGCGCGCAAATGGGATGAACGCCGCCAAGTTCGACTTTTTCGCAGAAGAAGGCGAGTGTTTTTGGGTGCCTTATTACCACAAGGACGAAGGGCATATTTACTGCCTGCTTTGGGAAGCCAAGGAAGGCCGTCGGATGGATAAGTTTGACGGGGCAAAGTCGAGCGCGGACATTTTGAACGCAGGCAAATCCGTCATTCGCGATTTGTGCCCTTGGGAACACGATATTGTCGATGATTTGCAAGCCATTGATGACCCATATGGTTGGGTCGCCGGGCGTTTCCCCCCCACCGTCCGCATGCCATTTGGCACCATGCCATCGGGGGGCAAAGTTATCCCGGTTGGCGACACCGCGGTTCTGTTCGACCCCATCGGCGGGCAAGGCGGCAACCATGCGGCGAAACACGCAAAATGGCTGGCCGACCGCGTCATCGCACGTGGCGACAAAGCCTTTGATGCGGCATGGATGACAGCGGCAAACCATGATTGGTGGAATGAATACGCAAAATACGCTTATGCCTTCAACAACACGCTGCTTGAACCTGTCACCGTCGCCGGCAAGGCGCTTTTGATGGAAGTGGCCCGTAATGAGAAATTTGCGACAGAGCGTTTCTTTAATGGGTTCACGAACCCCAAGTCGTTCTTCCCCTACTTTGAGAACTTCAAAGAGGCGCGTAAAATCGTGAAGGCATACAAAACGACGCCACCTGAACGTCTGCGTGCCGATCTGCCAATCTGGACAAACGCCCTGAAGGTCGAAATCGCGGCCAAATCGCTATTTGCAAAGAATAACTATCCGTCGCCAGGGTATAAAACCTCTGTGTTGGAAGACGTCTAAGACATGGAATTGAACGGCAAGGTGGCGCGAGGCACCGGTGCATCAACTTGGATCGGATTGCTGCTTGTCGGCCGGTGGACGCAAGGGGCTGGATACGCCTCCCAGCACCGACCTGATGCCAGCGCTGCACGACGAACGAGATCGAGGGCAACAAAATGAATATCGCACTGCAACAACCCGAAATGGATCAGTTCCATCATCGGGTTAACCCGCAACCGTCTACCGACACCGTCAGCACACAGCAGTTTTTACAAGGGATGCGGCGTTTTGCGGGGGCCGTGAATATTATCACCGTGAACTGCGAGGGCGTCTCTTACGGTCTGACCGCAACCTCTGTGTGTTCCTTATCGGCTGAACCGCCACGCCTTCTTGCCTGCGTGAACATGAAAGGCGCAACGTTTAAGGCAATTCAGGACAAGGGGGCATTTGCGGTTAATACGCTGGCCGTCGGTCAGGAAGGAATTGCCAGCAGTTTTGGTGGCGCGGTGAATGGTGATCTGGACCGGTGTTCAGCAGGCGACTGGGACCAAAGTTCTGAACTCGGTCTGCCGCTGTTGAAGGATGCGTGCTGCACATTTGAATGCGCACTTTGTGAAATCATTGACAGCGGCACCCATGCATTGCTGATTGCTGATATTGTACATGTCACACCATCAATACGCGCTGCGCCTCTTGTCTATCACGACGGCACCTTTTGCGGACTGCTAGAGCTTTAACAGCATGTCAGCCATAAAATGCGCACATGATGTCTGGTCTCACATGGCGAAAAATTGGGCTTTACGCATGTGTCAAATGACCGATACCTTCCAAATCATGCGATCTGTCGGCTTGAGGGTATCTCCGGCATCTTGACCTTGCTTGAAAGGTCAAATACCTAGTCGAACATCGAAGCGGGCGTTGTGTAATGGTAAGACCTCAGCCTTCCAAGCTGATGATACGGGTTCGATTCCCGTCGCCCGCTCCACATCTTTCACGCAAATGAAAACAGGCCGTTTACAATCGCTTGGCTTGTGCATTGATGGACCCGGATTTATGTGTCGGGCCAGAGAAACGAAGGATGCCCCATGGCTGTGACCCCCCGCAAAGCTGCCGTCGAACGCCCGGTTGGTAAAAAGATTGGCATTCTGCGGGCGCTCTGGCCCTTTGCGCGGCCTTACAAATTATTCATTGTTGTCGCCTGTTTTGCGCTGATCTTCACGGCGGCGATCTCGCTCACGCTTCCGATCACGGCGCGTCTGGTCGTCGATAATTTCGGCGCGAACGGTGACATGATCAGAACGCATTTTGCGACGCTGCTGCTGCTTGCTGGTCTGCTCGCCCTAGGGACGGCGACGCGATATTATTTTGTGACCCGGCTGGGGGAGCGGATCGTTGCGGATATCCGCAAGGCGGTGTTTCACCGGATGATCGGCATGAGCCCGGCATTCTATGAACGCATCATGACCGGTGAAGTGCTCAGCCGGATCACCACCGATACCACGTTGATCCTGTCGGTTGTTGGCAGCTCTGCTTCCATCGCGCTGCGCAATGTTTTGATCTTCTGCGGCGGCGTGGTGCTGATGATGCTGACCTCGGTGAAGATGAGCATCATGGTGCTTTGGCCAATCCCCGTTGTGCTGTTCCCGATCATGTTTCTGGGGCGGCGGGTGCGCAGCCTATCCAAGGAAAACCAAGACCTGATCGCGGAATCAAGCGGTGGGGCCTCGGAACAATTGCTGTCGGCCCAGACGGTGCAGGCCTTTACACATGAGGACCTGAGCCGCGCAAAATTCGATGCGGTGACTGAACAAAGCTATCATTCTGCCCGGCGGCGCATCCTGACCCGTGCCTTTCTGACCGCGATGGTCATTTTCATGGTCTTCGCGGCCATCGTGCTGTTCCTGCAAATGGGATCGCAAGACGTGGGGCAGGGCGAAATCACCGAAGGCGGGTTGGTCCAGTTCCTGATCTATACGATCATGGTCGGCGGCGCCGTCGCCGCCCTGTCCGAAGTATGGGGCGAATTGCAGCGCGCGGCAGGCGCGACAGAGCGGCTGATCGAACTGCTGACCGCCGAAGACCCGGTACAGGATCCCGACACGCCAAAAACGCTTCCCGCAAAGATCCAAGGCGCGCTGACCTTTGATAATGTGCGTTTCAGCTACCCCTCGCGGCCCGAAATTTCGGCGCTGGACGGCATCAACCTTGATATCCGGCCCGGTGAAACGGTGGCGCTGGTGGGGCCTTCGGGGGCGGGCAAGAGCACGATCATCCAGATGGTGCAGCGGTTCTATGAACCGCAGGAAGGCGCCGTGCGGATTGACGGGATCGACCTGCGCGATCTGGCCCGGCCGGATTTCCGCAAACATGTGGCTCTTGTGCCGCAGGACCCGGTGATCTTTGCCGATACCGCACGCGAAAATATCCGCTTTGGTCGGCCCACTGCGACGGATGCAGAGGTGGAAACAGCCGCCAAGGCCGCCGCCGCACATGATTTCCTAAGCGCGCTGCCCGATGGCTATGACAGCTATGTGGGCGAACGCGGGGTGATGTTGTCTGGCGGGCAAAAACAGCGGATCGCCATCGCCCGCGCCATCCTGCGGGACGCGCCGATCCTGCTGCTGGACGAGGCGACCAGCGCCTTGGACGCTGAAAGCGAACACGCCGTGCAGCGCGCGGTCGAGGAATTGGCGCAGTCACGCACAACCTTGATCGTGGCCCACAGGCTGGCGACGGTGAAAAAGGCCGACCGGATCGTCGTCTTTGACAACGGACAGATCGTCGCCGAAGGCACCCACGACAGCCTTGTGGCGCAGGGCGGGCTCTATGCGCGACTGGCCCGATTGCAGTTCACCGAAGGCGTTGCCGCGGAATAAAGCATTGCGACGTTGGGCATCACTTTTCGCGTTTGCGCTGCAAGCAAAAGTTAGCGAAGGTGTGACCCGCGTGTAAGCCGAAGTGCTTTCGTAAAAAATTTCGCAGCGTCAGTCTTGCGATTATCCTTTGCTTTGCTCACGATAGGCCCTCAGGGAGGACCGCACGATAAAAACGTGCGGCCAATGTCAGTGGAGGAAACCGGCATGACATACGCGACCGTCGCAGATCGTGACGCCATTCAGGATGAAATGCCGTGGGATGCGCGCAGCCTACCAATCACGACCTATCAAATGCTCAGCGAAACAGCAGGCAAGTTCGGGACACGTAACGCAACCACATTCCGGTTGCTGTCGGACCCCAACGCCAAATGCGAAACGCTCAGCTGGGATGATCTGCGCGATAAAACCAGCCAAGCCGCCAATATGTTCCGGTCGCTGGGTGTCGGCGAAGACGATGTTGTCGCTTACCTGCTGCCCAACGCGACAGAGACAATCCTGACGTATCTGGGCGGACAGGTCGCGGGCATCGTGAACCCGATCAACCCGCTTCTGGATGCAGAACAGATTTCAGCCATCCTGCGCGAAACCAATGCCAAGGTGCTGGTGACGCTCAAGGCGTTCCCGAAAACCGATGTTGCCCAGAAAGCCGCCGAAGCGGTGCGTTTTGCCCCAAATGTAAAACATGTGCTCGAGGTCGATCTGCATCGGTATTTGACGGGGATCAAGAAACTGATCGTCCCCCTGATCCGGCCAAAGAACCCGACAAATCATGATGCAAAGGTGCTTGATTTCAACGCGGAACTGGCAAGACACCCCACCACGCTGACATTCGAAGACAGCAAACAAGACCGCGTCGCGGCCTATTTCCACACGGGCGGCACCACTGGCATGCCCAAGGTGGTGCAGCACCGCTATTCCGGCATCATCTACAATGCGTGGCTGGGCGACCGTCTGCTGTTCAAGGAAACCGATGTGCAGATGTGTCCGCTGCCCTTGTTCCACGTCTTTGCGACCATCGTGTCGCTGGGGGCCTCACTTGGATCGGGCTGCGAAATCGTCTTTCCGACGCCGCAGGGCTATCGGGGTGACGGCGTTTTCGACAATTTCTGGAAGCTTGTGGAAAAGCACAAGGCGACTTTCATGATCACCGTGCCCACCGCGATGTCAGCACTGATGCAGCGCAAGGTGGATGCGGATATCTCATCCTTGCGGTTGGCTTTCTGCGGATCGGCACCGTTGCCGCTTGAGCTTTACAAACGGTTCGAAGCCGCCGCAGGCGTGACCATCTGCGAAGGTTACGGGCTGACCGAAGCAACCTGCCTTGTCTCGATCAACCCACCCGAAGGGGAAAAGCGGATCGGCTCCATCGGGATGCCGTTCCCTTATACAGACGTGCGGATTGTCTCTGTCGCGACAGGAAAAAACTGTGCGCCGGATGAAATCGGTGAAATTTGCATTTCAAACCCAGGCGTTTATGGCGGCAAGACCTATACGGAACCGGATAAGAACGTTGATCTGTTCTACCCCGGCTCCATCTCAGATGCGCAATATCTGCGGACTGGCGATCTGGGGCGTATGGACCCGGATGGCTATCTCTGGATCACCGGGCGGGCCAAGGATCTGATCATCCGGGGCGGCCATAACATCGACCCGGCCGAGATTGAAGAAGCGCTTGCCGGACATGACGCCGTTGCCTTTGCCGGTGCTATCGGTCAGCCCGACGCCCATTCAGGCGAGGTGCCCTGCGCCTATGTCGAACTGGTCGCCGGTGCAGAGATCACGCCGGATGAGCTGCGGGACTATGCCAAGGACCACATCCACGAACGTGCCGCACACCCCAAACATCTTGAAATTCTGGACGAACTGCCAAAGACTGCCGTTGGTAAGATATTCAAACCCGATCTGCGCAAACGGGCCATTACGCGCGTGTATAACAGCGCCCTGTCCGACATCGGGGCCGAGGTGCAATCCGTTACCGAAGACAAGAAACGGGGGCTGGTCGCCCATATTGTAAAGACGGGCGATGCGAGTGAACAAGACATCGGCAAGGCGCTGAATGACTACACAATCCCGTGGCAACTTGCTGAATAGGCGTGTGGCCCGCGACAGCAAAGGACGACCAAAATGACAAAACTTGCGTTTCTGGGCCTTGGGGTGATGGGATACCCTATGGCCGGTCACCTTCAGGCGGCGGGCCATGACGTCACGGTGTATAACCGGACCGCGTCCAAGGCCGAGGCCTGGGTCAGCCAACATGGGGGGGCGTCTGCCCCAACCCCGCGCGAAGCGGTGCAGGGGGCCAGCATGGTCATGGCCTGTGTTGGTAATGACGATGATTTGCGCGCGGTCTGCCTTGGCGATGACGGGGCTTTTGGTGGGATGACGGCGGGCAGTATATTTGTCGATCACACCACCGTTTCGGCCGCCGTCACGCGCGAGCTGCACGAAACAGCCGCTGGCGCGGACATCGCCTTTATCGACGCCCCAGTCTCAGGCGGGCAGGCGGGTGCTGAAAACGGCGCGCTTTCTGTCATGTGCGGGGGAGCGCAAGACAGCTACGATACTGCCGAAGCGGTGATCGCCGCCTATGCGCGCATTTGTCGGCGTCTTGGCGACAGCGGTGCTGGGCAGTTGACCAAAATGTGCAATCAAATCGCGATTGCAGGGCTGGTGCAGGGGCTGTCTGAATCGCTGCATTTCGCACAAAAGGCCGGGCTGGATGGGCAGGCCGTCGTCGAAGTGATCTCGCAAGGGGCCGCTGGCAGCTGGCAGATGTCCAATCGGTTTGAGACGATGCTGGACGATAAGTTCGACCACGGCTTTGCCGTCGACTGGATGCGCAAGGACCTGGGCATCTGTCTGGATACGGCCAATGAAAATGGCGCGAGCCTGCCGGTGACGGCACTTGTCGATCAGTTCTACAAAGATGTGCAGAAACTGGGCGGCGGGCGCTGGGATACATCATCATTGCTCAAGCGGCTGCAAGCCATCGGCTAACCCACCATACAACCCCTTCTCTGTGCGGCATCCGGGCGGGCCCGCGTAATTGGGCCTGCTTTCAGATTGCTGCCGCGCGGGGCCGATACGCGTCCGATACTCCGCACTGGCCGCAAAGCCTTAGAATAGCGTGATGTCATTCGTCGGTGCCGGTGGTGGCGTTCTGACTTCCAGAACCTCTGGTGCCTGACCTGCGATCTGCAATTGCCGCGCCGCGCCGGTAGCGGGGGTGAATTGCACCCGGCGGGCCTTGTCACCGCCAAGACTCTGCGAGACGCAGGGGATGCCTTCGCGCTCAATAAACTCGCGCGCAAACTCAGCATTCGAACGGCCGATATCGCGCGAATGTTCGGTCATGCGCGCGCCACCAAATAGTTTGGCCTGCAGGTTCTGACGGTCTCCCCCGGCGCGCAGCACCCGGTTAATCAACAGTTCCATCGCGTTGACGCCGTATTTCAGATCATGGCTTTGGGTCGTGCCGGACCCTGCCAACAAAAAATGATTCATGCCTCCGACGCCCGCCTGCGGGTCGTACAGGCACACCGCGACACATGACCCCAAAACCGTTGACATAACAACGTTCGGGTCGCCCGATACAGCATAATCGCCCTGCACAACTGTAATCGTTTTCGTCGCTGCACTGCTCATACGCATGTCCTCGCTGTGGATGCGCGCAGCAGCGACTGGCCCATCTTGTTGATTGGCACTTGTTGTTCGATACCGCCCATTTCCATCGCGACACGTGGCATACCGTAGACCACGCAGCTCGCCTCATCTTGGCCAAAAGTGCGCGCACCCGCGCCCCGCAGCGCTGTGATCCCCTTCGCCCCATCCCGGCCCATCCCTGTCAGCAGCGCAGCCGTCACATGTGTGGCGTGGGGCAGGGCAGATAGAAACAACGCATCGACGGAGGGGCGATGGCCCGTCACCGGCGGCTTCGCCTGCATCGCGATACGATAGGGGCCATTCCGCGCTAGGCTAAGATGGGCCTGATCATCCGGTGCGAGATAAATATTCCCCGGCTCAACCATCGTTCCTTCAATCGCCTGCTGCACATTCGCCGCAGTCCCGCTGTGAAGCAACCGGATAAGGCTTTGGGCAAAACCGCCACCCGTGTGCTGCACGATCAGCGTCGGTGGGCAGTTGCCCGGAAAATGCCTGATCACCTGCAGCAAGGCATCTACACCGCCGGTCGATGACCCGATCAGGATCAGCCGATTCCAGTTGAATTGGCGCTTTTGTGGTACGGCATGGACCGCGCGGGCGTGAGGGCGCGCGGGACGGGCAGCCTTTTTCAAAGCGGTAGCCAATTCTTCATCTGTCGCCCCGACGCGTAGCCACACAATATGACGCGCGGCGTCCGAGGAAAGCGCAATTTGACCGCCACTATCGGCATCGTACAGCAATATGCATCCCATGCCGAGAATGCGAAAAAGTGATGCAAGTAATTCAAATTCCGGACAATCGGCCAGTTCCTTGGCCATAATAACACAATCGGGTTTATGATGCTCAGCGTAATCATAGGCCGCGGTCAGCTCAGCCACCATACGCGCGATTTCAGCACCGCCTAGTTTTGATACCTGCGCCTGCAACCGCGCCTTGCCGATGGGCGACGGGTGGGCGATCATGATACGCATGTCATGGCTCTCTTTTCTTCATCTATCTATGCCCGATCAGAACGCTTTGGCTTGCTTTGACGCATAAACATATCTACCCGCGCAAAGGTGTATCATTTACAAAGATGCCTCCGTTTTCCGTTCTGAATTTGCTTATGCATCGGGGCAGCTTATCCACGCCTTATTCTCCGCTACCCGGCCAATGTTTCTCCGGACAGTGTTCCCGCCATCAAAGTCAGGCACCGCCGGGCCTTATCGATACGTAAATCTGCTCGCACAGCGCGGGTGGTCCGACCCTTCTTCGGCCTATCGTTCACGCCGTCGCCGCAGTTCAGAACAGTGAGATACGCTCCTGAATCTGCTGCTGTTGCTCGCGCTCCGACATCTCTGTACACTCATATCCGGAGATCTTATTGCGTATCTTTTCCAGCTTCACTGGGGCAATCACGCGTGCATAGTCGACTTTTTCGGTCGTCGATGTGTCGTCACTTAACCTGTCTAACAGCAATCTGATTTCCTCGATCGACTGAATGATCAGATCAAACCGCTGCAGCGCTGTATGGCTGACTTCTACACCATGTTCTTCTAGTGCGGCATCAAGAATTGAATCTTCAAGACCTGCCACCGATTGCCCAAGTTCCTCCATGGCTTCGCCGACACTGCGTATGACAGTCTGAAGACCGTACCGTTGGCTAAAGTCTTTTTTCTTCGTCATAACCGGCCCACAACGCTTTCAATGCATTGTTTCATACTCGCAGTAGAAAACGGTTTCTTGATGATGTTGTTTACACCCAGTGCCTTGCCTTTCGTGACAAGGTCAGCGGTTGGATTGCCGGTCACCAGTATGAAACCGATGCGCGCCGTCGATCTGTTCTGTCGTAGTGCCTTGAGCAGTTCCAACCCGTCCATGCCCGGCATGTTGTAATCCGAAAGCACAAGGTGGACCGGATCGGCGATCAGTTTTTGCAGCGCGGCCCTGCCATCGTTTTCGGCCTGGTTTTTCCAGATACCCATCTCTTCGATAGCCTGAATCAGGAGCCCCCTGCTGACCCCCATGTCGTCGACGACCATAACCCGCAAAGTATCTTTCAAACTCATGGTTTCTCATTCCCTTTCGAGGACATTTCTATGCCCGGGGCATCGGTTTTTCGGTATGTCGTAATATCGACGCTTGCAAAGCGCTGTTCCGCAGGCCCGCAAAGGCGTTCGGAATGACCAATCATCAAGTGGCCTTCGGGTGTGAGCGCATCGGCAAAGCGCCCCCAAAGCCTGCTTTGTGTATTCTTATCAAAGTAAATAGCCGCATTTCTGCAGAAGATGACATCAAACGGACGGCGCATTGGCCAGTCGGCAATGAGGTTCAGTTGACCGAAAGATATCAGGTTTCCAAGCTTCTTATGCATGCAGAAATGCGCTTCATCTCCCTTTGATGTATCGATCATGATAGCGCGGTATTGGTCTGGGATCGCATTTTGTTGATCTTTTGGGTATATCCCCTGCTTGGCCTTTACGATGATCTGCGGATCGATATCGGTGGCCAATATTCGGATATCGAGCGTGCCCGCTTCGGCACAGGCATCGAGGACCATCGCTGCGATGCAGTAGGCCTCCTGACCTGCAGAGCAGGCGGATGACCAGACACGGACCGCAGCTCCGGACTTTGCACGCGCCACTAGATCCGGTAGCAATTGGTTTCGCAGAAAGTCGAAGTGGTGCTTCTCGCGAAAAAAATGCGTGACATTTGTTGTCAGCGCGGAAAGCAGATGCTCTTCCTCGCCACCACTATCTGCTTGCTGCAGAAGATCACAATAGGTCTCGAAATCGCTCAGATTTAAAGCGCGCAACCGTCGCGCAAGGCGCGAGTAGACCAGTGCCTTCTTCGATGACTGAAGATAAATTCCATACTTGGCATTGGCCAAGGCGGCAATCCGCGCGAAATCGCGGTCAGAAAACGCATATTCAGATTGATCCGCCTGCGTAGGCGGTGGCGGAGAGGCGATATTCATGCTGCAACCTGTTCGCCATTCGGCATCAGCGCGCTCAGATTTATGACTTTTGTCATGTCGTCGCCAACGGGGATGACGCCTAAAATAGCACGGGTGGTCGCATCTTCCGGACTACGGGGTGTTTCGCGGACCATATCCGCACCAACGCCGAGGATTTCGGAAACTGACTCGACAAGTAGTCCTACGATCCGATCCTCGATTGCAGTAATAATGATGACGTGACGTTCGGTCGGGGCGATTTTTTCAAAGCCCAGCTTAGCGGCCAGATCAACGATCGGAATAACGGCGCCGCGCAGGTTGATGACGCCAAGCACATGGCTTGGAGAATGCGGGAGAATGGTCACCGGGGTCCAGCGCCTGATCTCACGAATCTGAGTGATCTCGATGCAAAAGTTCTGACCGCCTGCAACAAGGGTCACAAACTCCAGCTGTTTGGTCTGGGATTTTTCAGCAGACTGCGACATGTTGTGGATCCCCTTCAATATTGGCATTCACGATGCTGTTGGGTGTGGTTGTTGATGCGATCTCGTCAGGATCAATAATCAAAGCGATCTTGCCGTCGCCCAGGATCGTTGCCCCGGATATGCCGGCGATTGCGCCGTAATTGCCTTGCATGCTTTTCACGACGACTTGCCGCTGATCAAAGATATCATCCACCGCGAGCGCGCATTGTGGAACTGTCTCTGTTTGGATCAGCAACAGGACCCTG
The DNA here is from genome assembly GCF_046640325.1 of Loktanella agnita. NCBI lineage: Bacteria > Pseudomonadati > Pseudomonadota > Alphaproteobacteria > Rhodobacterales > Roseobacteraceae > Loktanella > Loktanella agnita. The sequence continues at coordinate 198,907 of NZ_JBJMBF010000004.1, forward strand.
TCTGTCATCTGCTTGGTGTGTTCCGGGTGCCCGAGCCGCTCGGCAAGGTCGATGATGGGAACATATTCGCCACGAATACGCAGCAATTCACTGTTCAGCCCGATCTTTGACAAATCTGCCGCGGCAGGTCTGACAGTTTCGAGGATGCTCGAAATCGGGACCACCATTGTCTGACCGCCGACATTGATGATCATACCATCCATAACTGCCAGCGTCAGAGGCAGAGTGATCGAAAATGTCGTTCCTTGCCCCGTGACACTGGAAATCGCGACGCGCCCGCCAAGCGCCGTGATACCTGTTTTCACGACATCCATACCAACGCCGCGTCCGGACAGATTGGTGACCTCTGATGCGGTGGAAAAACCGGGCGCGAATAGCAGGTGGTCGATCTCCTGATCCGACAGCTGCGCATCATCGGAAATCAGGCCCTTTTCGATTGCCTTTTCGCGGATACGCGGACGATTAAGTCCGGCGCCATCGTCAACAATTTCAATGACGATACTTCCTGACCGCTGAAAAGCGGATAGACATAGCTTCCCAAGTTGTGGCTTGCCAGCTTTGACGCGATCCTCGGGTTTCTCGATGCCGTGATCAATCGCATTTCGGATCATATGGGTCAGCGGGTCGGCAAGGCGTTCGACGACGGTCTTATCGACCTCGGTCCCTTCGCCCTCCGTGATCAACTCAACGTCTTTGCCAGTGGCATCAGCAGCCTCGCGTGCGATGCGCAGCATACGCTGAAAGAGCGGTTTGACCGGCTGGGCGCGGATCGCCATCACGCCTTCTTGAATTTCACGCGCGAGCAGCTTGTAGTCGTCAAGGTCAGCGAAAAGATCTGATGAATTCGGCAGAGCGGCCTCTTCTATACGCTGGGAAATCACCGATTGGTTTATGATTAACTCGCCCACAGCGTTAATCAGCCGGTCAACCCGTTCCGGATCGACGCGCAGCGTTGTCGCGGCCCGTTTTACCGGCTTTTCCGCAGTATCATCTTTTTTTTTCTCCGCCGGTGCGGGGGGCTGCGGATCGGGTGCCGCAGCGATGGGGGCGGGCGCTGCCTCTACTTCTGGTAGGTCGGCTTCAACTTCGATCTCTGGCAGATCAATCAGGGGTGCTTCTGATGGTTCACTTTCGATGCGCGTGACTTTCAGATCGCACAGGTCATCGACGAACTGGAACACATCAAGGATCGGCAGGTCGTTGTTGACGCCCGTCAGTTCGACGCGCCAGCTGACATAGCCGTGATCCCAATGAAACGACGCGTAATCTTCGGGCAATTCCGACACATCCGCAGTGACATCTATCGTGCCCAATTCCGCGAGCGCCGCGATCAGAAGCAGCGGATCATGACCGCTTGCGTAGAAATCATGCGATGGTTTGAACGTCACGAGAAAGCGATCTTCCTCTGCGTCATTGCCGAATTCGAGGGTCATCGCCTCGAAAACGAATTCCTCTTCGGGTTCGTCTTCGTCCCCAAGAAAAGACTGCAACTCGGCAAGCACAGGGTCAACCTGCTCACGGTTCGCGGGAATGTCGTCGCGCGCCGCCTCGACCAGATCAGCAAGAACGTCACCTGCGCGCTGTAGTACGCGCAACAGATTATCATCGGTTTCCAGCTTGTGGGAACGTACCTCATCCAGCACGGTTTCGAATTTATGCGCGAACCCGACCAAATCATCCAATGAAAACGCGCCAGCCGCACCTTTGATCGAGTGCACAGCACGGAAAACAGCGTTGACGGTTTCATCGTCAGCATTGCCTTCGCGCATTTCGGTCAGACCTTCGGTCAGCGCGACCAGCAAATCTTCACATTCTTCAAAAAACGTATCAAGGATGGAGCTATCAGCAGGCATGGTTACGCCCCTGTCAGACGACGAATGACAGAGACAAGCGCCTCATCATCGAAGGGTTTGACAATCCAACCGGTTGCCCCGGCATTGCGGGCACGCTCTTTCAGGGCGGCACCACTTTCCGTGGTCAGCACAAGAACAGGGACCCCACGGTTCCTGTCACCACCGCGAATATCCTCGATCACGCCGAACCCGTCCTTGTTGGGCATGTTCACATCGGTGATCACCAGATCCGCATGTTCCTGTTGGAACTTGTTGACCCCATCGACCCCATCAACGGCGGTCGATACCTCAAACCCGGCCTTTTCCAAGGCCATCGTCAGCAGGTTGCGGATGGTGCGGGAATCGTCGATCGCGAGTATTTTCACCGACATCAGGCGGCCTCCTCTTCCGATAACAGACTGTCAAAGCCGAGTGTCGCAAGGTTTTGTCTGAAGTCCGGGCTGGGATCCTTCAGGGTAAAGGGCATATCGTTGCGCGCCCAGACCCCACTGGCCATCTGGATCATCTGCGCTGTCAGACCGTTCAGTCGGGTCACCGCGCTACAGTCAAGCGACACAGATTGATCCGTCGCGGTTTCGAAAAATGCCTGAAGGTTTTCACAATCCTCAAGTGTCATCACAGGTGGTAGTGAAAAGGTCGCGCTGTCAGTTATCATGCTCTCACATTTCGTCTGTTGAACCGCATCGGCTGCCGTCGAGTTGTCGGGCTGGTTATGCGGTCGCCCAATTAATTTGACGTAAACAGGCCACCGGCTGCGGCCAAAATTTTGCAGTCCGGATCAGGATACCCGCGCGGGCATTCCTGATAATCCAGCCCAACTTGAGTTTCCCCTTGAAAAAAATGCGCCGGGGGCGCATTTAGACGCTGCCCGCGCCTCATTGCGGGAACAAAACACAGGAGATCACATGGCCAAGGAAGAACTGCTCGAATTCCCAGGTGTCGTGAAAGAACTTCTGCCGAACGCGACATTTCGGGTCGAGCTGGAAAACGGCCATGAGATTATCGCGCATACGGCAGGTAAGATGCGTAAAAACCGCATCCGGGTTCTGGCCGGCGACAAGGTACAAGTCGAAATGACACCTTACGATCTGACCAAAGGTCGGATCAACTATCGGTTTAAGTAGCGTGAAGCAACGCTTCACGCAGCGCGGGTAAGCGTTTTGCCATCGGCAAAATTCGGCCGTCGCCTGGCTGCAGCTGAGACCGCATGACCACGATTGCACCCAACCCAGCCCTGTCGCTTATTCTTGGCTCCGGTTCCGCCCGGAGACGAGAGCTGTTGGCGCAGCTGGGCATCATCCCCGCCGCAATCCGCCCGCCTGATATCGACGAAGACCCGCGCAAGGGCGAACTGCCGCGCGATTATGTCAAACGGATCGCCGCCGAAAAGGCAGCAGCGGTCCCCTGCGGCGACGGTGAAGTTGCGCTGTGCGCTGATACCACTGTCGCGCTGGGGCGGCGGATCATGGGCAAACCTGCTGACGCGGGCGAGGCGGCGGCGTTTCTTGCCGCCCTGTCGGGGCGGCGGCACAAGGTCATCACCGCCGTTGCGGTCAAACGGGGTGACCGCCACTGGCAGAAAGACGTGCAAAGCACCGTCGCGATGAAGCAATTGTCGGATATGGAAATCAACGCCTATATCGCCAGCGGCGATTGGCAGGGCAAGGCGGGGGGCTATGCGATCCAGGGGCCCGCCGGGGCATTCATCCCATGGATCAACGGGTCCTACACTGGGATTGTCGGCCTGCCGCTTTGCGAAACCGCTGGCCTGCTGACCGCAGCAGGTTTTCCGCTTTATCAGGGGGCGTCATGAAGGGGCGAACAATCATCCTCGACCATATCGGGGAGCAAGAGGCCGCCGCCTATCTGGTGGATGGCAAACTGGACGACCTGTTGATCGACCAGCCCGGCAGCGCGCGACCGGGTGCGATTTATCGGGCCATCTGTGACCGGCCAATCAAAGGGCAGGGGGGCATGATGCTGCGCCTGCCGGATGGGGAAACCGGGTTTCTGCGGCATGGCAAAGGGCTGCGACCGGGGCAGGCGCTGCTGGTGCAGGTGACAGGCTACGCCGAAGACGGCAAAGCGGTGCCAGTCACCGACCGGGTGCTGTTCAAAAGCCGTTACGCGATCATCACACCGGGCAAGCCGGGGCTGAATATCTCGCGCCAGATCATCGAGGAAGAGACACGCGACACCCTGCTGGCGCTTGCGCATGATGTGTTTGACGCGCGGCACGGGTTGATCCTGCGGTCGTCTTGCGACGGGGCGGATGAGGCCGAAATCGCGGATGATATCCTTGCTATGGCGGATCTGGCTGATGCCGTTTTGGCCGACGCGACAGGCAGCACGCCAGAAGCGCTGACCGAAGGCGACGGGCCGCATACATTGGCATGGCGGGATTGGACGGCCAGCGCCTCTGTGGTGACGGAACCGGGTGGTTTTGAAACCCACGGCGTTCTGGACCAGATCGGCGGGCTGTCCGACCCGATGGTGGCGCTGGGCGAAGGGACGATGTTTGTCGAAGCCACCCGCGCGCTGATTGCGGTGGATGTGAACACTGGCAACGACACGTCACCGGCTGCGGCGCTCAAGGCCAATCTGGCGGCGTGCCGGGCATTGCCCCGTGCGCTGCGGCTGCGCGGGCTTGGCGGGCAGATCGCCGTTGATTTCGTGTCGATTTCCAAAGCGCACCGCAAACAGGTCGAACAATCGCTGCGGGCAGCATTCCGTTCTGACCCGATTGAAACCTCGCTTGTGGGCTGGACCACCATGGGGCTGTTCGAGCTGCAACGCAAAAGAGAGCGACCGGCGCTACCCACAAAGCTGATCCGGGATTTTTCATGAGCTGCCCGATCTGTAACCGACCGGCAGAGCCAAAGTTCAAACCGTTCTGTTCCAAGCGCTGCGCTGATATTGATCTGGGTAAATGGCTGACCGGCAGCTACGCGATCCCGTCAAATGACCTCGAAGATCTTGATGAACTGGAAGAGCAGCTGCGCCATGCGGAAACCCCAAAACCGCACTAATGGGCGCGGCTGACAATTTACACCGCGCTCTTTTGCAATGATTGATGTCAGCAACTGATCTGCCTAGGCTTCGCTTGTTATCACCGGGGGAAGGCAGGGCATGCAAAACCAGATCCGCATGGGCGTCGATATTGGCGGCACATTCACCGATATCGTGCTCGAAACCGGGCAGGGGCAGTTCTCGACCAAGGTATTAACCACCTACGCGGCGCCTGAGGATGCGATCATCGACGGGATGCAGCAGGTCTGCACCAAGGGGCGAATCACGCCGTCAGAGATCGGCCAGATTATCCACGGCACGACTTTGGCCACCAATGCGCTGATCGAACGGCGCGGGGCCAAGACGGCGCTGATCACCACGCAGGGCTTTCGCGATGTGATCGAAATGCGCACCGAAAGCCGGTTCGAACAATATGACCTGAACCTGCAACTGCCGGAACCTCTGCTGCCACGCCAGCACCGGTTCACCGTGGCGGAACGGGTCGATGCGCTGGGCAATGTGCTGATCCCGCTGGACCCCGCTCAGGTCGCAGCACTGGCCGAGCAGCTCGCGCCCATGGGGTTCGACAGTATCGCGGTGGGCCTTTTGCACTCCTATCTGAACGATACACATGAGCGCATGATCCGCGATGTGCTGGCCGCGCAACTGCCCGGCGTGATGGTCTCGCTGTCGTCAGAGGTCTCGCCGCAAATGCGGGAATATGAACGGTTCAACACGACCGTCGCCAACGCCTATATCAAGCCTCTGATCAAATCTTATCTCGGGCGGCTGCGCGACCGGCTCGCGAGGCAGGGCACATCCTGTCCGATCTTCCTGATGCATTCGGGCGGCGGGATCATCAGCCTTGAAAACGCAGCGGAATTTCCGGTGCGGCTGGTGGAATCCGGCCCTGCGGGCGGGGCGGTCTTCGCCGCCGATATCGCCGCACGGCACGGTCTGGACAAGGTGCTGTCCTTTGACATGGGCGGCACCACCGCCAAGATCTGCCTGATCAAACATCAGACTCCCAAAACCGCGCGGGTCTTTGAGGTAGCGCGCACCTATCGGTTCAAAAAAGGCTCTGGCATGCCGATTTCGATCCCTGTGATCGATATGGTGGAAATCGGGGCAGGGGGCGGCAGCCTTGCGCATGTAGACGCGATGCGACAAATCCGCGTCGGCCCGGAAAGCGCCGGGTCCGAGCCGGGACCAGCCTGCTATGGGCGCGGCGGCGACCGGCCTGCGGTGACAGATGCGGACCTGCTGCTGGGCAAGCTGGACCCCGACAATTTCGCAGGCGGATCAATTCCACTGCACCAGGATGCGTCTGAAACCGCACTCACCGCGCTTGGCGCGCCGTTGGACATGGACGCACACACCGCCGCCCACGGGCTGGCCGAGGTCGTGGATGAAAACATGGCCAATGCCGCGCGCGTGCATGCCGTCGAAAACGGCGAGGATCTGGCAGACTACACCATGATCGCCTTCGGCGGCGCGGCCCCGCTGCACGCCGGGCGGCTTTGTGAAAAGCTGGGGATCAAACGGCTGCTGGTGCCCACCGGGGCCGGTGTTGGCTCTGCCATCGGCTTCCTGCGGGCACCGTTCAGTTTTGAGGCAACGCGCAGCGTCTATATGAAACTCTCTGACTTCGCCCCCGATCAGGTCAAAACCCTGCTTGGCGATCTGGCGGCAGAGGCGACAGGCTTCGTGCGCAATTGCGCCCCCAGCGCGCCAATCCACGCGGAATACAAAATCTATATGCGCTATACCGGGCAAGGCTGGGAAATCCCCATCAGCCTCAATGCAGAGCAAGCCGCCACCCCTGATGCGGCCATATTCCAATCGCTGTTTGAGGCTGATTACACCACCCTCTTCGGGCGGCCCGTCGCGGGCATGGATATCGAAATCACCGTCTGGGCCGTGAACGCCACGACCGACGCCGCAACGCCCACGCCGCTCGTGGACACGCCGCCGGAAACCGATGCGACACGCGACAGCCAGCGCAGCCTCTTCGATCCCGCCCTTGGCACAGCGATGCAAGCCAACGTGGTCCTGCGCAACACGCTCACCGCCGGGCAAACCATCCCTGGTCCCGCCCTGATCACCGAAGACGAAACCACAATCGTCATCCCCACCAGCCGCCGTGCTATGGCACGCCCCGACGGCACCATCGACATCACAGAGGTCACGCCATGAGCACCGTCGCCAATCAGGTCATGTGGAACCGGCTGATCTCGGTCGTCGAAGAACAGGCACAAGCGCTGGTGCGCACCGCTTTTTCCACATCCGTGCGCGAAGCGGGCGATCTGTCGGCGGGGGTCTATAACGCCGAAGGTCTGATGCTCGCCCAAGCGGTCACCGGCACACCCGGTCACGTGAACGCCATGGCCGACGCCGTGCCGCATTTCATCCGGCGGATCGGGCGTGATAATATCCGGGTGGGCGATGTCTACATCACCAATGACCCATGGGAAGGGACCGGCCACCTGCATGATATCACGGTGGTCAGCCCGTCCTTTCATAACGGCAGCCACGTGGGTTTCTTTGCTTGCACCGCCCATGTGGTCGATATCGGCGGGCGCGGCTTTGGGGCCGATGCGGCCAGCGTCTATGAAGAGGGGCTGTATATCCCGATCATGAAATTCGCCGATCAGGGACAGGTCGATCACACACTGATCCAGATCATCCGGGGCAATGTGCGTGAACCGGATCAGGTTATCGGCGACATCTATGCGCTGGCCACCTGTAACGACATCGGGCAGCGGCGACTGGCCGAAATGATGGCTGAATTCGACCTGACGGACCTGTCCGGCATCGGCGATTACATCCTTCACAATTCGCGCCGGGCCACGCTGGAACGGATCGCCGCCCTGCCACGGCAAAGCGCCAGCGGCGGCATGACCATCGACGGGTTCGATCAACCAATCGACCTGAAGGTCCAGCTGACCATCGAAACCGATCGCATCCTCTGCGACTTCGCAGGCACCTCCGGCGTCGACAAAAAGGGGATCAACGTGCCTCTTGTCTATACCAAAGCCTACGCCTGCTACGCGCTCAAATGCGCCATCGCGCCGGAAATTCCGAACAACGCGGCATCCCTCGCCCCGTTTGAAATCAGCGCGCCCGCAGGCAGCATCGTCAACGCCACACACCCCGCGCCCGTCGCGCTGCGGCACATCATCGGGCATATGATCCCCGACACAGTCTATGACGCGCTCGATCAAATCCTGCCCGCCACCGTCCCCGCCGAAGGGGCCGGATGCCTGTGCAACTTCCAGGTCTCACTGCGGCCTGTGACGGGTCAGGGACAACGGGCAGAGGTGCTGGCCTTCAATTCCGGCGGGGCCGGGGCGCGGCCCAGTGTCGATGGATTGAACGCCACCGCCTTCCCGTCGGGTGTGATGACCATGCCGGTCGAAGCGACAGAACACACCGGCCCGGTGATCATCTGGCGCAAAGAGCTACGGCCCGACAGCGGCGGCGCCGGGCAATTCCGCGGCGGTCTGGGACAATATATGGAGGTCGGCGCACGGCAAGGCTACGAATTCGACTTCTCCGCCATGTTCGACCGGGTCGATCACCCGGCACGTGGGCGGCAAGGAGGGGCAGACGGCGCGCCCACCACCATTGCGCAGGACGACCAGACGCCGATGCGCGGCAAAGGCAAGCAATATGTGGGCGAGGGGCGGCGCGTGGCACTGGGCCTGCCCGGCGGGGCGGGCTACGGGGCCGCGTCCGACCGTGATCCGGCGCTTGTCCGACGGGATTTGATCCGGGGCTATATCTCACCCGACGCTGCAATCCGCGATTACGGGCTCAGCGAAACACAGGTCGCCAAGATCCTCGCCGCTGTGGCAAAGGGCGCGCCCACATGACCCAAGCCCCCGCTAAATCCAACTATGACGTGGTGATCGTCGGCGGGGCAATGCTGGGGGCCTCCGTCGCTTGGTTCCTGATGGATAACCCCGGTTTCGACGGCAGCGTGCTGGTCGTCGAACGAGACCCGTCATATGAATGGGCCGCCACTTCGCACACAAATTCCTGCATGCGGCAGCAGTTCAGCGCAGCAATCAACGTCCAGATTTCGCAGTTCGGTGCAGATTACGTCAAAAACTTCCGCGACTACATGGGGGGCGATCCACGCATCCCGCCACTCCGGTTCCACAGCTTTGGCTATATGTATCTGGCGAATAACACAGATTTCGCCGCCACATTGCGCCGCAACCAGCAGGTTCAGGCGCAATGCGGCGCAGGTACACAGCATATGGCAACCGCTGAAATCGCCGCCGCTTACCCGTTCTACAACCTCGATGACATCATCGCGGGCAACCATAATCTGGTCGACGAAGGCTATTTCGACGGCAACACGCTCTTTGACTGGTGGAAACGGATGGCGCGGGAACGGGGTGTGGAATTCATCCATAACACGGTCATCGCGATGCACCGCAACGCCGCAGGCACGCAGGTGGACAGCGTGATCCTGCAATCGGGTGAAGTGGTGGGCTGTGGCACCGTGGTCAACGCCTCTGGGCCCCGCGCTGCACTGACCGCCCGCATGGCCAGGATCACCCTGCCGGTCGAACCGCGCAAACGCTATACCTTTATCTTTGAAGCAGAAACACCGCTCGACCAAGACCTGCCGCTGACCATCGACCCCTCCGGCGTGCATATGCGCAGCGACGGGACATATTACATGGCCGGTTGCCCGCCGGATGATGATCGCGCGGTCGATTACGATGATTTCATCGCCGACCACAGCCTGTGGGAAAGCAAAGTCTGGCCCGCCATCGCCCACCGCATCCCACAATTCGCAGCACTCCGGCTGCACAATTCCTGGGTCGGGCATTATGACTATAATACGCTGGATCAAAACGCGATCCTCGGCCCGCACCCAGAGGTCGGGAATTTCATTTTCACCAACGGCTTCTCGGGGCACGGTTTGCAGCAATCACCTGCGGTCGGGCGGGGGATGGCGGAATGGATCGCCTCTGGGGCTTATCAGAGCCTTGACCTGACGCCATTCCACTATGACCGGATCAACCGGGCAGAGCCATTCACAGAGCGCGCGGTGATCTAAGCGGTCCTTGACCAAAGCGCGCGATGGTCTTCGTTAACGAAACGCTTTCGCCGCGCCCGATGCGGTCCGACGAAAGTCCGATGCAAATCCGACGGCAGTCCTACAGCCTGAAAATCGGTATTTTCTGTATCAAATGAACGTCTTACAGAGAAGGCCAGACAAAATATGAAACACCCCGCCGCACGGTGCCACAACGATGCGTTTACATTTGCAATCGGTCAGCCCAATCACAGATGCAAATGGGGTTGATCGCACCGGCGATGCATGATGCGGTCAGCGCATAATGCGGACCCGGCGGGGTGCAAAAGACGGCAAAGGATACGACATGAAAAAACTGGTGCTGACAGGGGCCGCGGGCCGCCTTGGATCTTACCTGCGCGAACCGCTCAGCAAGATGTGCGACGCACTCGTCTCCACCGACCGGGTGGCAGATATCGGCAAAACCTATCCGGGCGAACGCTTTGTGCAGGCCGATCTGACCGATCTGGGCGCGATGGAAGACATCCTCGACGGGGCTGATATGGTCGTGCATTTCGGCGCCATCGGGGACGAGGCACCGTGGGGCGACATCCTGCAATCCAACATCATCGGCGCCTATAATGTATGGGAAGCCGCGCATCGCAAAGGTGTGCGCCGGGTGGTCTATGCCAGCTCCGTGCATGCGGTCGGGATGCACAGCAAAACTGATGTGATCACCCTTGATGCGCCGCATAAGCCCGACACCTATTACGGGCTGGCCAAATGTTTCTGCGAAGACCTCGCCAGTCTTTATTGGGACAAGCGCGGGGTCGAATCCGTCTGCATGCGCATCTTTTCCTGCGCGCAGGTCAACAATGCGCGGGCGCTGGGCACATGGCTGTCCTATGACGACCTGATCCAACTGGTGCAGCGATCCATCGACACGCCCGTGGTGGGCTTCACCAAGGTCTGGGGGATTTCGAACAATGATCGGGTGGTCGTGGACAATTCCAAAGCCGCCCATCTGGGCTACCGTCCCAAGGATAATGCCGAAATCTTCGCCCCCGAAATTCTGGCCGACACGCCACCGCTGGATAACAAGGATCCGGCGAATATGTGCATCGGCGGGCCATTCGCGACCGTCGAACTGGGCAATTCCGGCGTCGCCGCTCTGAACGTAGTGGATGACCGCAAACAAACCTGATCGGTCGCGCGCCCCGAAAATAACGGGGCGCGCAATTGTGTCTTAGCTGTTCATATCGGCCAGGATGTCGTCCAGCGATGTGCAGACGGCTTCAACATCGTCGGCCTCTGCTGCCGCTGTCATTGCGGCCTGCAGTTCGTTTGAAACTTCCATCATCTTCTCGGGATCGGATGCAGCCAGAGATTGCATGCCTGTCGAGATCTCTGTTGTCTTCGCCTGAATGTCGGACTCTGTGCATTCTGCAGAAGCAGTGGTTGCGAATACGCCAATCGCGATAATTACAGAGAGCTTCAATGTGTTGTTCATTTTAGGTTTTTCCTATTTGTGTTTCGAACAACCACTCTATCTCTCAAATCGTGAACAACGTCCATGAACAATTTTCAAGATCGGCAGATTCTTGCTATTCTTCAATCTCAGGGCGTGTTTTCGGCGGGTGGGATCGGGCAACCCACATGCCCAGAATGATCATAGCAACTCCCGTCACCCGCGCCCACACGGCACCGGGGGCCTGCATTCCGATATCCAGCAGAACGCCGGAAATCATCTGACCAGAGATGATCAGCATCCCGGTCTGCGTCGCCCCGATCCGGGGGATCAACCAGCTGCCCGCCGCAATGAAAACCACGCCAATCGGGCCACCCAGATACGCCCACCACGGGCTTTGCTGCGGCTCACCCGCGAACAACCCGCCAACCGCCAGCGCGATCAGCGTGATGAAAACAAAGCCGACGATATGGTTCCAGAAAGACGATTCCATCGCCGATGTGGACAAGGCCAACCGCCCATTGATCTGGCGTGACAGCGACACCAGCGCACCGGCCAGAACCGCAAGGGCGGCAAATAAAATCATGGGCCGCGCCCGAAAAAGATCAGGATCAAACTGCCTGCGGTAATCAGCGCCAAAGCCAGCAAATCACGCGCGCCCGGCATCCGCTTTGGCAGCCCAAACAGACCGCGCATATCCGCAAACAGGCTGAACAGCATTTGCCCCGCCAGCCCCAGCGCAATGGTGCCTGACAAGGCTAGCGCGGTGTTCACGGTGAAAGACGTTAGCATCACAGTGATCCCGCCCGAGATGCCGCCAAGATACGCCCAAAGCGGTGCGCGGTCAGGGCTGGCCCGTCGCGGGCGCAGCAGCGCCAGCAGGATCAGCGCCGCAACGCTGCCGGTCAGATGCGGCACCCATGATGCAAAGAAAAGCGACCCGCTGATCGCCAGAGTCCCATTGAACAGGACCATCAACGTCAGCAATCCACCGGCACCAAAGGCGGCGGCAAAGTGAAACAAATGCGGGGCAGGGGCCGGTTGGGACATGCCCCTGATGTGTCACGTTTTTCGGGTCGGGCGCAATTGCTGTTGGACACGGACCGCGCCAAAATAAGTTTCGCGGCGCTGCGGACGGGAAGACCGGATTTTCCGCAACGTCCCGATCAGTGCACGATCAGCCCCACGCAGGCGCCACGTCGCGGCGGGGATCATCCAAACCGGCAGCTCTTGCACCGCATAGGCATAAAACGCGATACGTTTCTCGTCCGGGGATAGCGCATCAAATGGCAGGGTGCTGCGGGATTTGCGCATCAGGTCGATGCTCAGCAGGGTCAACTGATCGGGGCCGCCGTCATCGGACGCGGCGTTAACGGCTGCTTGAAAAGCAGCGGGTAGCTGTTGTTCCAGATCACGCAGCCGCCGCTGCACGCTCAGATGAAACACCAACCACACCGCTGCCAAACTCAATAACAATATACTAACTAAAATGGGCACGTCTGATCCTTTGCAGCGCCCCAATTAACCATCTAAATTTCAGTTGTGGTTATAATGGGGCCAAATGCGTGCTTTCTGAGGGGGAAGCGCGCGGTTTTGGTCATAATGGTTAACAGTTTCTTAAGGAAAGGTTAATATATGGTTAACCTGAGGTCCATTCCCGAACATTGATTGACACCGCCTGATTCCTCTCTATAAGCCGCGCATTCATTGGTGTTGGTGGACCTTGCGAAAGGAACCCTGTCAACGTGGCAAAATCCACGGAGAGGACAACGCCCTTCAAAACCGCCGCGTGGCTTTTTCAAACCTGAATGGGTTTGAAATCAGGCTGCAAAGCACGAGACAAGAAGGATATCAGCCGTGACCAAACGCACCGCTGCCAAGTACAAAATTGACCGCCGGATGGGCGAAAACATCTGGGGTCGTCCAAAATCCCCCGTCAACCGCCGCGAATACGGCCCCGGTCAGCACGGTCAGCGCCGCAAGGGCAAACTGTCTGACTTCGGTATCCAACTGCGCGCCAAGCAGAAGCTGAAAGGCTACTATGGCGACCTGACCGAAAAGCAGTTCCGCCGCATCTATGCAGAGGCAGAGCGGGTTAAAGGCGACACAGGTGAAAACCTTATCGGCCTGCTGGAACGCCGGTTGGACGCTGTTGTTTATCGCGCAAAATTCGTACCCACCGTCTTTGCGGCACGCCAGTTCGTGAACCACGGCCACGTGACTGTGAACGGCAAAAAAGTGAACATCCCCTCCTACCGTGTGAAAGAGGGCGACGTGATCGCTGTCCGCGACAAGTCCAAACAGATGGAACTTGTGCTGGTTGCCGCACAACTGCCAGAGCGTGACGTGCCTGACTACATGGATGTCGATCACTCCAAAATGTCCGCCACATTCGTGCGCACACCAACTTTGGGCGACGTGCCATACCCGGTCACGATGGAACCAAACCTCGTGGTCGAATTCTACGCCAAGAACTAATCCGTTTTACATCGCATTGCCCGGCAATGCTGCAAAGGCCGCCCCACCCGGGCGGCCTTTTTCGTGTTTGAACAGGATGTTTCGGCCCGGCTGATCTATTCCGCTTGCATTTTCTTTCGCGCGCTGCTGCCTTGTCAGCAACGCCACTTTTACAAATGAAGGACCCTGTCATGACGACTTATCCGAACTACGGCCGCATCGAAGGACATGTCGTGATGATTGGCTTCGGCTCCATCGGAAAGGGGACCCTCCCGCTGATCCAGCGCCATTTCGACTATGATGCGGATAAGTTCAGCGTCATTGACCCAAACCCCGACAGCGCCGCGTTTCTGGCAGAGCAGGGAATCACCCATCACCAGATCGCCATCACACGCGAAAACTATCGCGATGAGCTGGGCAAGCTGTTTCCCGAAGGTAAAGGTTTTTGCGTCAACCTGTCGGTCGATACATCCTCGCTGGACCTGATTAAGTTCTGCCGCGAGATGGGGGTGCTTTATATTGATACGGTGGTTGAGCCCTGGGCGGGCTTTTATTTCGAGACCGAGAATAATTCCGAACGCACAAACTATGCACTGCGCCAGAAGGTCCGCGATGAGAAAGCCGCCAATCCTGGCGGCACGACGGCGGTCAGCTGCTGCGGCGCAAACCCCGGCATGGTCAGCTGGTTCGTCAAGGAAGGCTTGATGATGTTGACCCGTGATCTGGGGCGCACCGATCCAGTCCCCACCGCCCGCGAAGACTGGGCAAAGCTGATGCAGTCGTTGGGCGTGAAAGGCGTACATATCGCCGAACGTGACACGCAGGCCCGCGCCAAACCGCGCCCCCGCGATGTTTTCGTGAACACATGGTCGGTCGAAGGTTTCATCGCCGAAGGGTTCCAACCGGCAGAGCTTGGCTGGGGCACCCATGAGAAATGGACCCCCGAAAATGCGCATAGCTATGACACCGGCTGTCAGGCTGCGATCTGGATGGAACGCCCCGGTGCAATCACCCGCGTGCATACCTGGTGCCCGACCCCCGGCCCGCAATTCGGCTTTCTTGTGACCCATAATGAAGCGATCAGCATTTCGGATTATTTCACCGTTGGCGACGCGGCAAAGCCTGACTTTCGGCCCACCTGCCACTACGCCTATCACCCGTCTGATGATGCGGTGCTGTCGCTGCATGAAATGTTCGGCGCAGGCAAGCAGCAGCAGGTGCATGAAATTCTGGACGTGGACGAAATTGTCACCGGGATTGATGAACTTGGCGTGCTAATTTACGGCCATGAAAAGAACGCGCTTTGGTTCGGTTCCCGCCTGTCGAACGAAGAGACCAAGGCGCTGGCCCCCTATCAAAACGCCACCGGGCTTCAGGTGACCTCTGCCGTGCTGGCCGGGATGGTCTGGGCGCTGGAAAACCCGCTGTCCGGGATCGTCGAGACGGATGAGATGGACCATACCCGCTGTCTTGAAGTGCAGACACCCTATCTGGGTCCGGTTGAGGCGCATTATACAGACTGGACACCGCTACAAGACCGGTGGGAGCATTTCCCAGAAGACATCGACGAAACCGACCCCTGGCAATTCCGCAACGTGCTGGCGACGTGAAGCACGCACCGCAAGGTCGGCACTGACACGCATAACCTGCAAAGACAGAATGATGCTGGGTTGATTTGGCATCATAGCGTTGGGACGACACATGCGTAGCTCTGCGCTACGCCCTGCATCGCGGTTGCGGCTGGTCACCGCCGGGGCAGGGCGCTAGAAGAGGCCAAACAAGTTAGGGTTAGGACACATGGCTGACGGCATCCAACCGCAACCGGGGATCATGGAAATCGCGCTGTATCAAGGCGGCGCGTCGCATTTGGATGGGGTGAGCAATGTGCTCAAACTGTCGTCCAACGAAAACCCGCTGGGGCCAAGCGATGCCGCGAAAGAGGCCGTGCGCCGTGCCACCCATGATCTGCACCGCTATCCGGCTACCGATCATGCGCGCCTGCGTGCCGCTATTGCCGAAGTCTGGGGCGTTGATGCGGACCGCGTGTTCTGCGGTGTCGGCTCTGGCGAGGTGCTGAAGCTCTTGTCCGACGCTTATGCCGGTCCGGGGAATGAGGTCGTGTTCACCGAACATGGGTTTGCCATGTACCCGATTTATGCCCATGCCTGCGGCGCGACCCCTGTCGTGGTGCCCGAACGCGAGCGCGTTGTTGATGTGGACGCGATCCTTGCGGCCTGTACCGACAACACACGGCTGGTCTTTATCGCCAACCCGGCCAACCCCACCGGCACGATGATCGGCGCGGGAGAGGTGGCACGGCTGGCAGATGGCCTTCCGCCGCAAGCTTTGCTGGTGCTTGATGGGGCTTATGCTGAATTTGTCGATGGGTTCGACGCGGGCAAATCGCTGGTGGAATCGCGCGAGAATGTCATGATGACCCGCACCTTTTCCAAGATCTATGGGCTGGGCGGGATGCGCGTCGGTTGGGGCTACGGGCCGCAGCCTGTCATCGACGTGTTGAACCGTATCCGTGGTCCGTTCAACCTGTCCGCCCCCGCGCTGGCCGCGGCAGAGGCGGCAGTCCGTGATACTGAACATACCGAAAAATGCCGGATTGATAATGCAAGATGGCGCGAATGGATGGCCACAGCGCTGGCTGAACTGGGCGTGCCGTCGGATACATCCACCGCGAATTTCATCCTCGCCCGGTTCGCCGACGCAGAGGAAGCGAATGCCTGTGATGATCACCTGCGCAAGGCGGGTATCATCGTGCGCCGGGTGGCGGGCTACGGCTTGCCCCATTGCCTGCGCATCACCGTCGGCGATGAAAGCGCCTGCCGCCGGGTCGTGCATGCGGTGGCGCAATTCAAGGGCGCTGCTGGATGAGCGTGATTTATAAACGTGTGTCCCTGATCGGCTTGGGGCTGATCGCGGGGTCAATGGCGCTTGCCATGCGTCGGGCCGGGCTTGCGGGTGAAATCACCGGCTATGCGCGCTCTGCTGAAACGCGCGATACCGCGCGCGAGATCGGTTTATGTGACCGGATTTGTGACAGCGCGGCAGAGGCGGCAAAAGATGCTGATCTGGTGGTGCTTTGCGTGCCCGTCGGCGCGATGGAGGCCGTCGCGCGCGACATTGCTCCGGTGCTGAAACCCGGTGCCACTGTTAGCGATGTCGGTTCGGTCAAACGCACCGTGATCGAGGCTGTGTCGCCACATATTCCCGATGGCGTTCACTTTATCCCGGCGCACCCGCTGGCAGGGACCGAACATTCCGGCCCGCGATCCGGCTTTGCGGAACTCTTTGATAACCGGTTTTGCATCCTTGTACCGCAGCCTGACAGCGACCGGGCGGCGGTGGACAGTCTTGCGGCGCTCTGGCGCGGGATGGGCGCCAATGTGGATGAGATGGACGCAGATCACCACGATTTGGTGCTGGCCGTCACCAGCCATACCCCCCACCTGATTGCCTATACAATGGTCGGCGTGGCCGATGATCTGCGCCGGGTGACCGATAGCGAAGTGATCAAATATTCCGCCGCCGGTTTCCGGGATTTCACCCGTATCGCGGCCTCTGACCCGACCATGTGGCGGGATGTCTTCCTGAACAACAAAGATGCCACGCTGGAAATTCTCGGGCGGTTCACCGAAGAGCTTTTTGCGCTGCAACGGGCGATCCGGCAGGGGGACGGCGATCATCTTTTTGATTATTTCACCCATACGCGTGCAATCCGGCGCGGGATTATTGATGCGGGGCAGGATACCGACGCGCCGGACTTTGGCCGGGCCAAGGCGCAAAAGGGATGATGCTGCGGGCAGGTCTGCTGGCCTGTCTGGTTACTGCGCCACTGGCGGCGCAGGATATACGCCCGGTCGCGCGCAGCGCAGCGCCCCAACATGCGGTCACATGGTCAGAGGACGGGTTGAAAGCCATCGGGGTGGCGCCCCTTGCGTTTCCACAGCAAACCCCAGCCGCGCTGCGCCCAGATCACTGGGATATCGTCGCGCCGGCCAGTTATGCTCTGCGCCCCGAACCGCGCCCTTATGAGCGCCCGTATCTGGCCCATGGCGCACAGACGCGGGCGCTGTACCGGGCTGAGCAGAACCTTTTTGCCTACAGCCCTTATGCGATCCTTCGCTCGTTGCGGCCACAGTTGCGCCCGGCCTCTGTCGCAGCGGCGGCGCAGGCACGGCGCATCGCGCGCAGGCGCGGTCAGGTCTGTGGCGATCCCGCCATTCAGGGTGAGGCGCTGGGGCCTGTCGCGGGCGCTGGCGCTTGCGGGATTGATCAGGCGGTCAGGGTGCGATCCGTCTCAGGCGTGACACTGACCCCACGGGCCACGATGGATTGCCAGACCGCGACGGCGTTGAAATCATGGGTGCAGCGCGGTGTGCGACCTGCGATTGACGGTCAAGGTGGTGGTGCGGCCTCGCTGCGGGTGGTGTCGCATTATGCGTGTAGAAACCGCAACAATCAGTCCGGGGCGCGCTTGTCGGAACATGCCTATGGGCGGGCCATTGATATCGCCGGGATCAAGCTGCAGGATGGGCGCGAAATCACCGTGCTAAGCGACTGGGGCTCTGCCGCGCATGGGGCGCAGCTGCGCCGGATATGGCGCGCGGCCTGCGGGATTTTCGGGACGGTGCTGGGGCCAGAGGCGAACCGCTTTCACCGCGATCATTTCCACTTTGACACGGCGCGCTATCGCAGCGGGTCTTATTGTCGCTGATCCCGCAGACGGCCCGTGGGCGGCAGCATGGTGCCGCAAACCAGCGCTGTTAGGATGTGCGGCACCGGCGGGATCATCGACAGCGGGAATAGGATGTTGTCACGAAACGCCGGCAGCCAGCGGCTGTCAGATTGGTATTGCGGCGTGAAGGCGGCGCTCATCATTTGATAAACCCGCACATGCCAGCGGCGGGCGCGGGCATAAAGCGCCAGCGCTGCATCACCATCAGCATGGCGCAGCGCGCGGGCCAGGGCGAGCGCATCAAGCAGCGCCATATTTGCCCCTTGTCCCAACTGTGGGCTGGCGCGGTGGGCCGCATCGCCAATATGGGCCAGACCGGGGGACCAAGGTTTGCGCAGCGTCCCGTGGCTATAGCGCGCCATGGTCATTTGATCAGGATCGCTGATCTGTTGGGCAAATGGCGCGAATGCGGGCCAAAGCGTGCAGGCCTCATCCGTCCAAGCCGCCAGCCCGGCCGTGCGCCAATCCTCATGGGCTGACACGGGCAGCGACCAGAAAATCGCAGCTTTCCGACCGCTTTGTCCGGGCAATTGCCCGATGGGCAGCACTCCTGCCATGCGCGCGGCTTTGCGGTAGCGCTGCCGCAGCTCACCCCAAGGGAGCTCGGTTTCGGGCCAATCCACCGTGCCCCAGACCGCACCATAGGGCAGGGGCCGGGCCCGCATCGGGCTGAGCGGTGACGTTGCCCCGGCGCTGTCGATGATCAGATCAAACGGGCCGTCGTGACTACCATCGGCGAAATACAGGTTGCGCCCATCCGCGCGACACACTTCTTTGCCCGCGTAGATCGTGGCGCCGGCAGATTGCGCCGCGTCCAGCAATGATTGAAACAGCGCGGCCCGGTGAATGGCCAGCCCATAGCGGCCCCCGGCGCGGCGATCATACCAGACATCCAGCACCCGGCGGCCAGAACGTTCTTCGTGCCCCAGCATCCGGGAAATTGGATTGCCCATGGCGCGCGCGGCGTCTAGCGCCCCGACCTCGGCCAAGACCGCCTGACCCACGGGCTGTATCACCAGCCCGCTGCCCACCGGGCGCGGCGCGTCGAACTGATCAAAGACGGTGACCTGATGCCCGTCAGCCGCCAGTAGCGACGCTGCCGCCAGCCCACCGATCCCGGCCCCGGCGATCCCGATATGCATGGGTTTACTCATGTCTATATCGGTGGCCGGAAACCGGGGGAAAGGCAAGCCAGATCAGGCGCTTGCTGTGCTTTCACGCAGGGTGTGGGTCTTGATCAGAACCTCGGCGATCTGCACCGCATTCTGGGCCGCGCCTTTCAGCAGCTGATCCCCGACGATGAACATCGTGATGGTCCGACCTGACGGATCGCCAAGGTCTTCACGGATACGGCCCACCAGTACGTCTTCTTCGCCTGACGCCTCTGATGGCATCGGGAAATGATTGGCCGCCCAATCATCCACAACTCTGATGCCGGGGGCGTCCTGCAATGCGCCCCGGATCTGCTCGGCAGTGATATGCGCGTCGAAACGGACCGACAGGGCGATGCCATGGGCGCGCAGGATCGGCACCCGGATACAGGTCACGCTGATCGGCAGGGCAGGTTGGGACAGGATGCGGCGGGTCTCGGCAATGACCTTTAGCTCTTCACCGTTATAGCCCGTCTCCGGGTCGATGTCGGAATTATGGCTGAAGATGTTGAATGCATAGGAATGGGGCAGAACCTTTGGCGTGAAATCTTCGCCTGCCAGACTGGCGCTTGTGCCTGCGCGCAGCTCTTCCATCATCGCGGCACCGCCGCCAGAGGCCGCTTGATAGGTGGACAGGTTCAGCCGCGTGATCGACCAGCGCTGATGGATCGGAGCGAGCGCGGTGGTCAGGATCGCTGCGATACAATTGGGGTTGGCGATGATCCTCGGGGCGTCTTGCAGGCTGGCCCCATTTGCCTCTGGCACCACCAGCGGCACATCGTCTGACATCCGAAAGGCAGAGGAATTGTCGATCACCTGCGCCCCGGCGGCCACGGCAAGTGGGGCATATTCCCGCGAAATACCGGCCCCGGCAGAAAAGAAAGCGATATCGACACCATCAAAGCTGTTCTCGGTCAGCTCTTCCACCGGCACAAGCGCGTGCCGGAAGGGGACCCTGCGTCCGGCGGACCGGGCAGAGGCGAGCAGCCTCAGCTCGCCCACCCGGAACTGACGGCGTTCGAGACTTTCCAGCAAGGCGATACCGACAGCGCCGGTTGCACCAACAATGGCGATAACAGGGGCGGGCGGGGATTGGCGTAAGGGTGCGTTCATGGTGGTCTTCCTTCATTGGGGCGGAAGACGGGGTGATCTGCAAAACAAAGCCCCGTCCGGTCCGGCGGGGCTTTATCTGGATCAGGTCAGCTGTGATGCACCCATACCAGATAATCCCCCGCCGTCGCGGTGGTCATCTTGGTCATGGTTTTGGTCATCAGCATTGCCATGGCGGGGCGGATAGCAGGGAATGGGGCAAAAGGCAATCAATGACAGGCCGTGCCGAGCAAGACCGCCCTTTACCCCCCTGCAACACCGGCCTATAAGCCCGCTCATGAAGTTGAGCCTGATGATGATACGCATTAGTTGCCCGGCGGCTTGATCAGATTGAGCCGGCCGGGAAAAGGTGTCTGCCTCTGCGCACCGCTCCTTCATTTTCTGGATTCATGATCGACCAAAAGGACGCCACCCATGTGCGCCGAAACGCCCGACTACAAAGACACGCTGAACCTGCCGCGCACCGATTTCCCCATGCGGGCCGGATTGCCCAAACGCGAACCCGATTGGCTGGCCCGCTGGGCGCAGATCGGGGTTTATGACCGCCTGCGGGCCAAGGCCGCGGGGCGCAAGCCTTTCACCCTGCATGATGGCCCGCCCTATGCGAACGGGCATCTGCATATCGGCCATGCGCTGAATAAGATCCTCAAAGACATGGTTGTGCGGTCACACCAGATGATGGGCCGCGACGCGCGCTATATTCCCGGCTGGGATTGTCACGGGCTGCCGATCGAATGGAAGATCGAAGAACAGTACCGCAACAATGGCCAGAACAAAGATGACGTGCCGGTTGTCGATTTCCGTCAGGAGTGCCGCAAGTTCGCCGAAGGCTGGGTGGACATCCAGCGCGATGAATTCAAGCGGTTGGGCGTGCAGGGCAATTGGGATGAACCCTATCTGACGATGAACTTCCACGCCGAAAAGGTCATCGCCGAGGAATTTCAGAAATTCCTGATGAATGGCACGCTCTACCAAGGGTCCAAGCCTGTGATGTGGTCGCCGGTGGAAAAGACCGCGCTGGCCGAGGCCGAGGTCGAGTATCACGACAAGGAAAGCGCAACAATCTGGGTGAAGTTCAGAGTTTCCGGGAATCGTTTGTTTGATGTGGTGGAAGGTGAGCCACACCCAACATTCAATTTGGATTTGCAGAACGCATCCGTGGTTATCTGGACGACCACTCCTTGGACAATTCCTTCCAATAAGGCGGTGGTTTATGGCCAAAACATCTCATACGGCCTTTACGAAGTCGTCAATGTACCGGAGGAATGCTGGGCTACCGTCGGCGAGAAGTTGATCCTTGCCGACAAACTGGCAGAAGCGACAATGAAGAAGGCCCGATTAGAAGAGGGTATGTATCGTCGTTTGAGAGATGTTGGCTCTGACGAACTAAGCAATCTTGCATTGCGACATCCGCTTGATCAAGCTGAGGGTTCTAACGGCGAATGGGATGATCCCCGCGATTTCCGCGCCGCCGATTTTGTCACCGATGACGAAGGCACTGGCTTTGTCCATTGCGCCCCCTCCCACGGGATGGAGGAATTTGAGCTTTATCGCGATCTGGGCATGTTGCAGCAGGTCATCACCTATAACGTGATGGAAGACGGATCATTCCGCGAAGATCTACCCTTCTTTGGCGGCAAAAAGATCATGCGCGACAAGCCAAACAAGAAGAACAAGACCAACCCTTGGGAAGGGGATGCCAACACCGCTGTGATGGCCAAACTGGCCGAGGTTGGCGGGCTGTTTGCGCGCGGCGTCATCAAGCACTCTTACCCACATAGCTGGCGGTCCAAGGCTCCGGTGATCTATCGCAACACCCCGCAATGGTTCGCTGCGATTGACCGTGCGGTGGGTGACGGCAATGACACTTACGGCACCACGATCCGCGAACGGGCGCTGACATCCATTGATGAACTGGTCACTTGGACGCCCAAAACCGGCCGCAACCGGCTGTATTCCATGATCGAGGCACGGCCTGATTGGGTGCTGTCCCGCCAACGCGCTTGGGGCGTGCCATTGACCTGTTTTGTCAAGACAGGGGCGCTGCCCACCGATCCGGACTTCCTGCTGCGCAATGAATCCGTGAACGCCCGTATTCTTGAGGCGTTTGAGGCCGAAGGCGCGGATGCGTGGTATAAAGATGGGGCAAAGGCGCGCTTTCTTGGCAATGATGTCGATCATGATGCCTACACACAAGTCTTTGATATTTTGGATGTCTGGTTCGACAGCGGCTCGACCCATGCGTTTGTGCTGCGTGACCGCGCCGACGGATCCGAGGATGGCACCGCCGATGTTTATCTGGAAGGCACCGACCAGCACCGGGGCTGGTTCCATTCCTCTATGTTGCAGGCCTGCGGAACAATGGGCCACGCGCCTTACCGCGCGGTTGTGACCCATGCGTTCACCCTTGATGCCAAGGGTGAGAAGATGTCGAAATCGCTGGGCAATACCATCGTGCCGGATCAGGTGGTCAAGCAATATGGCGCGGATATTATGCGGCTTTGGGTGGCCACGACCGATTACAAACACGACCACCGGATCGGCGATGAAATCCTGAAAGGCGTGGCGGACAGCTATCGCCGTTTGCGCAACACGTTGCGCTTTATGCTGGGGTCGCTGAGCGACTTTACCGAGGCGGACAGGGTTGATCCCGCCGATATGCCAGAGCTGGAACGCTGGGTGCTGCACCGTCTGGCAGAGCTGGACGTGCAGGTGCGCGAAGGTTACGCGAAATACGATTTCCAAGGTGTGTTTCAGGCGGTTTTCACCTTTGCCACGCTGGAACTGTCGGCCTTCTATTTCGACATCCGTAAAGACGCGCTTTATTGCGATGGCGACACGACACGCCGCCGCGCCGCGCGGAGCGTGCTGGACATCCTGTTCCACCGGCTGACCAAATGGTTAGCACCGATGCTGACTTTCACGATGGAAGAGGTCTGGCTAGAGCGTTTCCCCGGCGATGAAAGCTCTGTCCATCTTGAGGATTTCGCCGAAACCCCTGCCGCGTGGTATGATGACGCATTGGCAGCCAAATGGGCGACCGTCCGCAAGGTGCGCCGCGTTGTCACCGGCGCGCTCGAGGTAGAGCGGACCAACAAGGTCATCGGCGCCTCGCTTGAGGCCGCGCCGACGGTTTATGTGAATGCAGATGTCGCGGAGCTGCTGAAAACCGTGGCCTTCGACGATCTTTGCATCACCTCTGGCATCACGGTCAGCACCGATGCGGCCCCTGCGGATGCGTTCACATTGGACGACGTGGCCGATGTCGCCGTGGTCTTCGCCCGCGCGACAGGCGAGAAATGCCAGCGCTGCTGGAAGATCCTGCCAGACGTGGGCACGCACAAACATGCAGGGGTTTGCGGCCGCTGTGATGCGGCGTTAGGTTGAATCTGAAAAGGAGATTCAGAATGAAATCTATTGCGATCATATGTTTGTCGACCCTTGCATTGGTGAGCTGTTCAGGCTCCATAGATGGTACGCCACCACCCGTGACGGGGGCCGAGCGTGCCCTTGTGGTGCCGGTCAACGGCGTGAACCTGCGCGTTCAATATGACCCGACCGATGCCGCCGGAGCGGCGATTTTGACCTATGCGGACCCTGTGCCCAGCATGTTCGGCTGGCTGAACATCAATCGCGATATCATCCCCGCAGTCGAGCGCGCCACAGGCTGCGATGTCGTCGGGGCGGCACCCACTGATAATCAGATCATGGGGGACATGGGGATCACACGGATTCCACTGTCCTGCTGATCGCCCCTTGACGCTTTCGCCTTGAAAAGCCCGTCTCTTATTGAGGCGGGCTTTTTGCTGACTCCTGCCGACAAAGACATGCGCGCAGGCCTCGCGGAGGATGGCGGGTGTCGTAACTTGCCCATAAGGTCACAGGGGGCGTGCGCTGTGATGCAGTTCTGGGATGATATTGATCGCTCCATTCGTGGAAGCGGTGAGGTCAAAGGTGGGTGAATGTCGGCTGTGCGGACAAAGTTGCACTCGCTCCACTTTCACCAATGTCAGCTTTGCTTGCAAGCAAACTATCTGAGCGGCTGGAAGACTCTACACTCTTGCCGGGGATTGCCGACCAATGCAAAGTGACAGCAAGAAGCACCCGCAGAAGGAAATACTTGATGGGCACCTGGGGTGCTGGCTTGTACTCGGATGATGATGCAGCGGATTTCGTTGACCTCATTCGCGCTGTATTGAGACTGCCAAAGCCCGTCGATGAACTGGTTGACCTTTTGCTTGGTGGAGCGGAAGACGCAATGGAGCATCGGGATCTTACTGTCCTGATTTTGGCGGATCAGTTTGAGAAGCGCGGCATTCACCACACAGAAACCTACTCTGAAGCGATCCAGGTTTTGGAATCCGGGATCGACATTGAGATATTGCGTGGATCCGAGATGGAGGAGAAAGACGTCAGGGCGCGCACAAAGTCGAATGCAAAGATTTTGGATCGCTTGAAGAATCCTCGCGCGGAAAAACCTCGAAAAACACTTTCAAAGCCGCAGCCGACCGTAGTATCAGCTGGCGATTACGTGCGTTTTCCGATTCAAGATCGCGGAGCACGAAATCCCTACATTCCGCCCGCACGTGAAGATTTTCGTCCCAACGGTTGGGGCATCGTTCAAGTGCACGATGTGGGTTGGGAGTTCGAGTACCTGAGTTGGGTCAAGCTGCTCCGCCTTAAGTGGGAACATCAGCATCCTCCAAGTGCAAAAGATGCAGAAAACGCGCCGCCTGTCGGCAATCTCGCTTTCGGAACTCTTTCGCCAAGTCATTTCAAGCGCATGGAGATGGAGATCATTGGGAACCGGCCCCGGCGCTCGGATGCTGCCCCGCCTCTTCCCGGTGAACGCACCGCACGCTTTGTGACCCTAAATGACATTTCAATCGGCAACCTGCTTCTGGGCTAGTACAACGTTCGCCGAAGCGAACGTTCATGCGGTATGTAGCAATAGTCAATTTGGACTCACAGCGGGCATTCGTTGGGAGTAATTGAAATGTTCTCAAATGCTCCCAGCAAACCTTCGCCTTGCCCGCAGCTGGTCAGCTGGCCTTTTCTATCGCAGCATCGGACACATCCGGGGCAGTTTTTATCAGATCGCGCATGACTTCTGCTGCGATTTCGAAGCTGCGTAGCCGCGCGGTGTGGTCGTGGATCATGCCGGTCAGCATAACCTCGTCTGGTTGGTGCTGGGCGATCAGGGCTGACAGTTGCCGGTGCACCGTTTCCCGTGATCCGGTGGCGGAGCATCCAAGTGCCGCATTTACGCCCTGCATCACATGCGGGGGAACGTGATCGGAGATGTTGTCCACCGGGCGGGGTAGTTTGCCGGGGTTGCCTGTCCGCAGCCGTGCGAATGCCAGTTGCTGGGATGTGCGCAGGAATGCTGCCTCTGCGTCCGTATCCGCCGCGCAGACCCCGGCGGCCATCATGAAATAAGGCCGGGCGAGGTATTGCGACGGCTGGAACTGGCGCCGGTAGATCGCGGCGGCCTCTGCCAGTGCGGCAGGGGCGAAATGCGAGGCAAAGGCGTAGGGCAGCCCCAGATGCGCGGCCAGTTGTGCGCCATACAGGCTGGAGCCGAGGATCCAGATCGGCACATGGGTCCCCTGTCCGGGGATTGCCTGCACGGCCCCGGTTTCTTCCCCGAAATAGCCCAGCAATTCGGTCACATCCTGCGGAAAGCTGTCCTCTGGCGCCATATGCCGCCGCAGGGCACGCGCTGTGATCATATCGGTGCCCGGCGCGCGGCCCAGCCCCAGATCAATCCGGTCGGGGTAGAGCGTGGCGAGCGTGCCGAATTGCTCGGCCACGACCAAAGGCGCGTGGTTGGGCAACATGATCCCTCCTGCACCAACGCGGATGGTCTGCGTGGCCGCTGCCACATGGCCGATTACGATGGATGTCGCGGCGCTGGCGATACCGGGCATATTGTGATGCTCGGCCAGCCAAAAGCGGTGATAGCCTTGGGCTTCGGCGGCTTGGGCGAGGCTGACGGTATTCGCGATCGCCTCGGCGGTGCTGTGGCCTTCGGGGACCGGGGACAGGTCGAGTAGTGAAAAATGCTGCATATATGGCTCCTTGTGTCTGATTTAGGCACGGGGCAGGGTGATACCAAGGGGGAACATCATGACTGAATTTCGTAATCCAGATGCCGTGGCCAAAATGCGCGCCGATTTCGCCCGGCAGGGGGCGATGTCGGCTATGGGGATCAGCGTGGCAGATGTGGTGCCGGGCCGTGTGGTGTTGGAGATGCCATTCAACCCTGATTTCACGCAGCATCACGGGTTCATGCATGCGGGCGTGATCACGACAGCGATGGACAGCGCCTGCGGCTTTGCGGCCTTCACCCTGATGGAGGAAGGGGCCGAGGTGCTGACGGTTGAATTCAAATCTACCTTCATGTCGCCCGCAGCGGGTGATCATTTCCGGTTTGAGGGCGAGATCGTGAAATCCGGTCGCACCCTGACCTTTACGCAAGGCCGAGCGATTGCGATCAAGGATGGCACGGAAAAGACCATCGCCATGCTGACGGCCACGATGATGGCTGTCCGTGGGCTGACGTGATTCGTGATAGCTCTGTCGTTGGCCCCTTGGGCGCGGATGCCTATGGCGAAGCCGTCACTGCCCTGGTCTGGGGCGCGGCAGGCACGCTGACAGATGGGCCGTTGCATCAAAAATTATGCGCGGAAATGGCAGGCTACTTTGCCGGTGACCTGAAAGATTTCACTGTCCCGCTTGCCCCGCGCGGCAATGCGTTTCAACAAAGGTTTTACACAGTGCTCTGCGCGATCCCCTATGGCGAGACCCGGACATATGGCGATCTGGCGCAGGAATTGGGCGTTTCCGCGCAGGCCATTGGCCAAGCCTGCGGTGCCAATCCAATTGCAATTCTGATCCCTTGCCATCGGGTATTGGCGGCACAAGGGCTGGGCGGCTATTCCGGCGAAGGTGGGATAGAGGCGAAGGTCGCGCTGTTGCGGTTGGAAGGGGCGGCAGGGTTATTGATCTGACATGTTGCCGATCATTGCCCCGCGCAAGTTTTCATCCCCGATGGGGAAGGTTTTACCCTTATGCGCCGCGCCTTTCGGGGATGATCTGCTGCATGACACCGGCGAACAGCAGGTAGACAGAGGTCAGCACAAGCCCCCAATGCGCCCAGCTTTCCGGGTGGAAGTCGACCCAGGCCGCCCAGCCTGCAAAGAAGGTCCACGCCAGTGCCATGGGCAGCGTGATCGGTCGCCAGCGCGCTGTCCGCACCGGGTGCACGAATTTCAGTGGCAGGAACATGGCGATGGCCAGTGCCGTGACCAGTGTGAGCGAGACCCAAAAATTCGGTGCCAGCGCAAAGATCACCAGCACCAGCATGTTCCAGCAGCCCGGAAATCCTGAAAAAGAATTGTCCTTTGTTTTCATCCGCGTATCTGAAAAATACAGCGCCGATGCGAAGGTGATAAGGATGATCGCCAGCCAGCCTGTCCAGCCCGGCAGCAGCCCCGATTTGAAAAGCGCATAGGCGGGCACAAAGACATAGGTCAGGTAGTCGATGATCAGATCCAGCAGCACCCCGTCAAAGACCGGGGCGTTGGTTTTCACGTCATATCTGCGTGCCAGCGGTCCGTCGATCCCGTCTACCGCAAAGGCGACGACAAGCCAGAGGAACATTAGGCTCCATTTTTCTTCGACCGCGGCGAGCATGGCAAGCATTGCAAAGACCGCACCGGTGCCGGTGAGAAGATGCACGAATAGGGCTTTGGTGCGTAAGGTCATCGGAACTTCATGCTTGAAATTGGGGGATGTGGCAATGGGGGCTGCTCATGCCTTGGGATGGGCCTTGTCGTAGACATCCATCAGCCGGGCTGTGTCGACGGCGGTGTAGGCTTGTGTGGTCGAAAGCGAGGCATGGCCAAGCAGTTCCTGAATGGCCCGCAGATCGCCACCGGCAGTGAGCAGATGCGTGGCAAAGGAATGCCGCATGGCGTGGGGCGTTGCGGTGGCGGGCAGCCCAAGCTGGAGGCGGGCCTGTTCCATTACCTTTTGGATCGCGCGGGGGCGGAGCGGCCCGCTGCGTATGGCCTTGAAAAGCGGCGCATTTGTTTCGACAGGGTAGGGGCAAAGCCGCAGGTAGGCGTCAACCGCGTCACGGGCGGCGTCGATGACAGGCACGATCCGTTCTTTTCCGCCTTTGCCGGTGATCCGCAGCACGTCGGGCAGGGGCGCGTCGCTGCCGGTGAGGCTGAGCGCCTCTGATATTCGCAGCCCGCAGCCATAGAGCAGGGTCACAACGGCCGCGTCCCGCGCTGCGACCCAGGGTTCGCGCGCTTGCAGTTCGACCGTGTCGATCATCGCGGTTGCTGCGCCCTCGGCCAGTGGCCGGGGCAGCTTGCGCTGGAATTTCGGCGCGCGGGTAGACAGGACGGCGGTGGGTTCGAACCCTTCGCGTTCGGCCAGCCAGCGGTAGAAAGATTTTACCGCAGAAAGTGAGCGGGCCAGCGACCGTGCGCCGACCCCGCGTGCCCGTTCATGCGCCATCCATGCCCGCATATCGCGGATGTCGATCCGGGCGATTGGCCCAAGCCCCTGACTGCCGCCATTATGTTGGGTCATGAATGACAAAAAGCTTAAGAGATCGGTCTGATAGGCTGTGATGGTGTTTTCGGCGGCCCCGGCAATGGCGCGCTGATGATCAAGCCAGGTCGCCAGCGCGGTGCTGAGCGCGGGTGAAATCACGCCAGCCAGCGCCGCATGGCCCGCTCGAACACACCGGCAAAGAAGGTCAGCAGATCAGTGCCCTGTTGTGGTGTGAATTGCTGCGGATCCTCGGCCCCCATGACCAGCATACCGGGCAGACGGTCTGGGCCCAGATCCAGCTGTAGGCAGGCTTCGGATTGGATGTTCTTACCAAGCCCGGCATAGAGCGTGCTGCTGATCTTATGCGCAGGGCGCAGGGTGACGGTGCGGGCCGGCACATTGCGGCCCAGCGTGACGTAGCCGTCGATGAAATCTTCGGGCATCAAGACGACAGCGGGACCGAAATCTGCTTCGTTATCAGAGGTTTCGCTTTCCAGTACCAGCCGGATCGCATCGACGCGCAGGATATCGGCGACCTCATCCGTGAGGCAGGTCAGCACCTCGGCCAGCGTGTCGGCTTCGAGAATGCGCAGGATCGCTCGGTGTACCTGATTGGTGCCAGCGAGGTTGTCATAGGCGGCGGCGATGACGTTGCGATGCGTGTCTTCAAGCCGGTCAAAACGCGCCTCCAGCCGTTCCATCGCGATGGCGCGCAGATCGACGATGTTTTCGCCCATCTTGTCTTCATTCGCGCCGACGAGGGCGCGCATCACGTCGTGATCTTCGAGGAGAAAGTCGGGATTTGCGATGATCTTTTCGCGCAAATCATGCGCCATCGGTGATTTGTTCATGTGCCTGCCTCGATTTTTTATTTTGTGATAGGTTAGCAGATGATTTTGGCCTTTGCCTCCTGAAAATTTGCCAAAATGTGCTGGGGTGTTTTTTGGGTCGCACCTGCCGTCGCCGTGCGTTGCGTGACCCCCACCGTACGGTGGGGTCGCGGGAGTGCGGCGCGGCTTGCGTAAACGTGTTAATTTGCAGGGGAATGAGGGATCAGTATCGTGTCGGATTGTGATCGGATTTGCGTCGGACCCCTACCGCGCCAGAGGCTGGGTTAACGTTGCGTACGCGCAAAAGTGTGAAGGGGCGTTAAGGGTTTTCTGATGTCAGATGTCGCGACAGGGCCCTGAGTTTATCCAGGGTGTAAATCTCTGGGTAGGTTTCAAACCAGCGGTGATAGGTGTCTTCGCCGAGCTTGCGATAGACATACATCATCATCGCCCGCAGCTGGGCATTGTCGAATTGTGGGACATCATAGTCTTTGCCCGCGTCGTGGTAGATTTTCGCATGGCCTGCGCGGGGGACCACCTGATGGTGCAGATATTGGCCGAAATGGGTATCGCAGAAACGGGTATAATCCACGCTGCAAATAATGAAATTATGCCACATTTCATCTAATACGGCCATTGCCGAAAACATGGATAATACTGGCGGGTCGAGATTAAGAACGTCCTCTTCGTAATTGCGCTGGGCTGAGAGCCAGAGCCATTTTTTCACCTCGTTGAAAATCTCAAGTGAGGCTTCATAATCGACTGCATAGATTTCCTGAAACCGGAGAACGACGGTGTCACTGTGAAAGCCCATCACCTCTTCGAGGCTGTTTGGGCACATGGATTGAATGATGTCTTTCATGGAATGGTCCCCTTTCGCTGGCAGGTGAACGAAGGAGGGCAGGCGCTGCCTGAGTGGTGTGCCTGCCCTTATTTTACTGGGGAAGTGGGCGGATGTCAGCCTTTGGCGACGAGGCACCAGATATCAACATTCGCCTGTCGTGAGAGTTCGGCAGCCTTTGTGGCAATCCGGGTTTCGAGCGCTTTTTTCTGAGTGGTGGTCATAGCGATGCTCCAGATTTTTAGATTGTCATATGCCGCATCAATCGATTTGATGTCGCGACTAAATACAAATACTGGTGAACGCGCTGAGCATTGCAAATTCTAATTCGTGTTGTCAATTGTGAATGCAATTCGAAATGTTTGAAATTTGGTTAATCTCTGAACACGTTGACGTGAATTGAGCCCGGTGCAATTGCAGCATTTATTTGTGCAATTGCAGCATTCCGGAATGGGGTCTGGAATTAAAAATGCCGCAGCTTTTGCAGCTGCGGCATCGGATAGCGTAGAGGTCCCGGATCATAAACCGGGACGACGTTACGATCAGACGATCTTGATGCCTGCCTTTTTGGCGTCGGCCATGAAGGCGTCGAGCCCTTTGTCGGTCAGAACGTGGTTCGCCATCGCCTTGATCACGGCGGGCGGGGCGGTTGCCACGTCGGCACCGATCTTGGCGCATTCGCTCATGTGGTTGGCCGACCGGATTGAGGCGGCGAGGATATTGGTTTCGAAACCGTAGTTGTCATAGATCGTACGGATGTCTTCGATCAGTTCCAGACCGTCCATGTTCAAATCATCCAGACGCCCGATGAAGGGGCTGATGAAGGTGGCCCCCGCTTTGGCCGCCAGCAGCGCCTGATTGGCCGAGAAACAAAGCGTGACGTTGACCATCGTGCCTTCGTCGCTGAGCGTTTTGCAGGTTTTCAGCCCGGCCCAGGTCAGTGGGACTTTCACCGCGATGTTCGGCGCGATCTTGGCCAGCTTGCGTCCTTCGGCGAGCATATCGTCGGCTTCGAGTGCCACGACCTCGGCTGAGACGGGGCCATCGACGATGCCACAGATTTCTTTGGTAACTTCGAGGATATCCCGCCCCGATTTGGCGATCAGTGACGGGTTGGTTGTAACCCCGTCGACCATGCCAAGGTCATTGAGTTCTTTGATCTGGTCGATCTCGGCTGTGTCTACGAAGAATTTCATAACTTCCCTCCGGGGATGGGTTGGTGTTTGCTATTTCAGCGTTTACCTGAGGGCGACCCATGCTGAAACCCTGAAAAGGCGGATATGACCGACAGCTACTTTCACGAGGGTGATCTGATTGGTGTGCTGACCACCCAGCCGCTGGACCGTCTGTTGGATTACAAGGCGCCTGAGGGCGGCTGCCATCTGGGGGCTTTTGTTGAGGTACCACTGGGTCCGCGCAAGGTGTTGGGCGTGGTCTGGGCCCCTGGCAAAGGTGATTATGACAGGGCGAAGATCCGGTCGGTGATCCGCGTGCTTGACCTGGCCCCGATGCGTGATGAGATGCGCGAATTTCTGGGCCGTGCTGCTGATTATACCCTGACCCCGATGCCTGCGATGCTCCGCCTTGGCACCCGTGCGCCGGGGCTGGGTGATCCGCAATCCATGCGCAAAGTGTACCGGTTGGGATCGACCACGCCGGATCGCCTGACTGATGCCCGCCAAAAGGTGCTGGCGGTGCTGCGCGATTATGGCGGGCTTTCGTTTACGTTGGGCGAACTGGCAGAGATGGCGGGCGTGGGCACGTCGGTCGTCAAAGGTCTTGTGAAGCTGGGCGCTGTGTCAGAAGAAGAGGCCCCGCGCGATTTGCCCTATCCCCGGCTGGACCCGGATTATGGTGGTAAAGCGTTGAGCGCGGATCAGGCTGCTGGCGCTGAAGCATTGCGCGCCGCGTTGCGTTCGGATGCTTATGGCACGACCTTGCTGAAGGGCGTTACCGGGTCGGGCAAGACAGAGGTTTATCTGGAGGCGGTCGCCGAATGTTTGCGCATGGGCCGTCAGGCGCTGGTACTGTTGCCCGAAATCGCACTGTCGGGTGAATTCATCAACCGGGTGGAGGCGCGGTTTGGTATGAAACCTGCCGAATGGCATTCTGGCGTCACTATGACCGAACGCCGCCGCTGCTGGCGTATGGTGGGGCAGGGTGATGCGCAGTTGATTGTAGGCGCCCGTTCGGCGCTGTTTCTGCCCTATCAGAACCTTGGCCTGATCGTGGTGGATGAAGAGCATGACACATCCTACAAGCAAGAGGATGGCGTTCTTTATAATGCCCGCGATATGGCCGTGTTGCGCGCAGCGATCAACGGCGCGCAGGTGGTTCTGGCCTCGGCCACGCCAAGTCTTGAAAGCTGGGCGAATGTCGCGGCAGGGAAATACACGCGCCTGACCCTGACATCCCGTTTCGGGGCCGCCGTGATGCCGCAGATGTCCGCGATTGATATGCGGATGGAGGATGTGCCGGGCGGCAAATGGGTGTCCCCGACGCTGCGCGCGGCCATTGCGGACCGTTTGGAGAAGGGCGAGCAATCGCTGGTGTTTCTGAACCGTCGTGGCTACGCGCCGGTGACCCTATGTCGTGCCTGCGGCCATCAGATCGGTTGTGATCATTGCGATGCGCGGATGGTGGAGCACCGGTTTCTGAAACGTCTGATGTGCCATCAATGCGGTGAGACGAAGCCAATGCCGACGGTTTGCCCAGCCTGCGGGGCAGAGGATAAGCTGAGCGCTGTCGGTCCCGGCGTGGAGCGGATGGGCGAGGAAATCGCGGGTCTGTTCCCGGAGGCCCGGATCGCCGTGCTGTCATCGGATCTTTATGGCTCTGCCCGTGCGATGAAGGCGCATATCGAAGAGATTGCGCAGGGCGGCACGGATATCATCATTGGCACGCAACTGGTGGCCAAGGGTCATAACTTTCCCTTGCTGACGCTGGTGGGGGTGATTGATGCGGATCTGGGGTTGCAGGGGTCGGACTTGCGCGCGGCGGAACGCACATTTCAGCTGATGCGGCAGGTGGCGGGCCGTGCGGGCCGCTCTGAAAAACCGGGCGCGGCTTTATTGCAGACCTATCAGCCTGAGCATGCGGTGATCCGGTCGATCCTTGCGGGCGATGAAGAGGCGTTTTGGGCTGCGGAGGCGGCAGAGCGCAGGGCGGCGGGCGTGCCGCCCTATGGCCGCATGGCTGGCATCATCCTGAGCAGCCCGAACGTGCAGGAAGTGTTCGATCTGGGCGCAGAGATGGCCCGGATGGACATGCCCTTGCGTCGGATCGGGGCGCAGGTCTTTGGCCCCGCCCCGGCCCCGATTGCACGGGTGCGCGGGCGACATCGGGTGCGCCTTCTGGTCAAAGCGGACAAGACTGCACCGTTGCAACAGGCGCTGGCGCAATGGGTGGGGCAGTTTCGCCTGCCGACCAATCTACGACTGGCCGTGGATATCGACCCGCAGAGTTTTTATTGAGCGATCCTCTCGCACTAACCACATGTTAAATCGTTTGGTTCATTACAGCGGTTTGAATGCCAGCAAATCATAGGTGTCTCTGATGACGCGAAATCCGCCCGTTGCCGACGGAACCCAGATTGATCAGGGGACGCGGCTGGCCCTTTGGTGCCTGATCCCGATGACACCACTTGCGCCAATCTGTGCGATTTTGGTCGGAAATGCCTATGTCATGCTGGGGCTGATATCGCTGTGTGCTGGGGTCGCTGCATTGGTCACAGTTTCGCAATTTCCTAGGCTGACAAAACCGGTGCTGGCCGGGGTTTTGCTGTTGCAGAATATGACTTTTACAGCATCGCTGAATGGTCACCCCTGGCAGATTGATACGCATATGGTCTATTTTGCCGTATTGGCCGTCGTCGCCATCATGAATGATGTGAAGGTACTGCTGGGTGCAGCGGGTTTCATCGCGGTGCATCATATCGGCATGAGCCTGACGATGCCTAAAATGCTTTATCCCGATATGACCGAAGGTTTTTTGCTGCGCACGGTTTTTCATGCGAGCGTCGTTGTTGCGGAAACGGCTTTTCTTGCCCTGTCGATCATAGGGCGGCAGGCGACGGACGCAGAAATTGCGCGCCAGCGCAATACGCTGGAACAGACGAGCGCTGCAAACAAGCAGGCCGAAGAAATAGCGCAGGCCGAGCGCCGCGCCGCGGCAGAGGCGATGGCAGTGCTGGATTCCCATTTGCAGCAACTGGCTGATCAAGACCTGTCGCAGACGATTGAGGGTGAATTGCCAGCCGAATATGACCAGATCCGGCAAACCTTTAACCATCTTGTCGTCAGTTTGCGCGCGGTGCTGGAAACGGCCACTGACACGTCTGCTGATTTTCGGACAAGTTCGCGGGAACTATCTGGCGCCGCCGATGATCTGGCGCAGCGCACAGAAACGCAGTCCGGTACCTTGTCCCAAACGGCTGACAGCCTTCAGGGGCTGACCAGTAAGCTGCGTGAGACCGCCGATGGGGCCAAGCAGGCCGAAGATACGGCGGCGCGCGCGCGGGACAGTGCGATAAAGAATGGCGATACTGTACGCGATGCGGTTGAGGCTATGCGCAAGATCGAGGAGTCGTCAGGCGAGATTTCTAATATTATCAGCATGATCGAAGATATCTCTTTCCAAACGAATCTGCTGGCTTTGAACGCGGGCGTAGAAGCTGCCCGCGCGGGTGAAAGCGGTCGTGGCTTTGCCGTTGTGGCATCTGAAGTGCGGGCGCTGGCGCAGCGAACGTCAGAGGCAGCACAGAGCGTCAAACAGCTTATTTTCCGGAGCTCACAGCAGGTGGAAATGGGCTCTAATCTAGTGAACGCGGCGGGTGAGGCGTTGACAGGTATCGTTGCACAAGTGTCAGAGACAAATGCGATGATTGGCGACATTTCAGGCTCTGTCGGCAATCAGGCCGCGATTGTGGGTGAGTTGAACGATGCGATCCAGTCGTTGGATAAGGCGACCCAACATAATGCGGCCATGTGTCAGCAAATGACGGCGATGGGCCATCAATTGTCACAAGGGTCTGACGCGTTGTCCGGGGCGCTATCTGGTTTCCGGTTCGCGCAGAATGAGGAATGGCGTCGCGCGGGTTAATCCACGTTCCCCCGCGCCGCGCTCATTTCCTGCCGCCAGTGACGCCGGCAGAGCGAGACGTAGCGTTCATTGCCACCAATGGCGATCTGGTCACCATCGGCGAGCACATTGCCTGCGGCATCTTTGCGCACCACCATCGTGGCCTTTTTTCCGCAATGGCAGATCGTGCGCACTTCACGCATTTCATCGGCCAGCGCCAGCAGTGCGGCGGAGCCGGGAAAGAGATTGCCAAGAAAATCGACCCGCAGCCCGAAGGCCATCACAGGTACTTTCAGGTCGTCTACGGCCCGCGCCAACTGCCAGACCTGATCTGGTTCGAGAAACTGCGCCTCGTCCACGAAAACGCAAGCGCAAGGGGCTTGGTCAAGCCGGGTCTTGATCTTGCTGAACAGATCCTCGTCTTGGGCAAAAGTGTCTGCATCCGCCCCGATGCCGATCCGGCTGCCGATCCGCCCTGCGCCCGCCCGGTTATCAAGCTGCGCGATCATCAGATAGGTCTGCATCCCCCGTTCAATATAGTTGTGGGATGCTTGCAGAAGCACGGTCGATTTGCCCGCGTTCATGGTGGAATAGTTGAAATAGAGCTTGGCCATGCCGGCTGATTACCCTTGGGGCGGCGTGGATGGCAAGCGGCTCTGCCGGGCAATTCGCCGATGACAAGCCGCGCGCTGCCAGATATTGCGGAGGGTAATGAAATTGGCCCCGCCGTTCTGACGCGGGCGCGACGGGGAAAGAATACGATGACAGCGCATAACCGCTATCTGAAACGTCACACAGAGGCGCTGGTCAAGGATGTGGGCATCGAGGCCGCCTGCACGCTGGCCGGTAAATCCAAGGCGACGCTGGGCCGCTATTATTCTGAGGCAGAGGATCATGCGGATCGGTTCATGCCAGTCAATACGGTGGCCGCGCTGGAAGCGGCGGCGAGCTATCCGCATGTGACCAGCGCGCTAGCTGATCTGCGGGGCATCACCCTGTCCCATGATACGACCCCGCAGAACCGTGAAGGCGGGGTGAATGCCGAAGTCATCCGCCTGAGCCAGCGCTTTGCCTTGCTAATGGCCGAATATACCCGCGCGATTGAAGATGGTGTGATTTCGGTGAATGAAACCAAGCGCCTGTTGCAGGAAACGACGGCCCTGCAAAAGGTGTTGATTGATATGAAGATGCACCTCGAAGCCCACGACTGATAGGCGCGAGATGTACAATTTGGACCGTGAGGCGGTCGCTTTGGGGCGTCAGATGTCAGACCAGCGGGACAAAGGGCACATCACAGGCGGTTACAAGAAGAAAGATCAGGGGAAGCGCGTATTTCATGTGGTATCAGCCTTTTTCGACAATTACGGAGCCGACAGAGTAGCCCGCGCCGAAAGAGCAGATCAATCCCCGCGCGCCAGAGGCCATGTCACTGTTGTATTTCGAAAAAGCGATGATCGACCCGGCAGAGGATGTGTTCGCGTAATCCTGCAGGATATTGGGCTGCTCACCCGGTTCTGGTGCGCGGCCGAGCACCTTTTTCCCGATATAATCATTCATGGATTTATTTGCCTGATGCAGCCAGAGCCGGCGTAAGTCGTCTGCCGCCACCCCGGTATCGGTCAGGTGATCCGCGATATGGGCGCTGACCAGTGGCAGCACCTCTTTGAACACTTTGCGCCCGTTTTGCATGAACTGCATGTCGCGCCGGTCTTCCATTTGGTCATGGGTACGGCGCAGGTAGCCGTTATTGTTGCGGATGTTGTTGCTGAACTGCGTCGCGCAGCGGGTGGAAAGCACCTTGAAGTGGTCGCCTTCAAGCCCCTCATCCCGTTCGAGGAACACAGCCGTTGCCACATCGCCAAAGATGAAATGGCAATCCCGGTCGCGCCATTCCAAATGGGCCGAGCAGATTTCAGGGCTGACCACCAAGGCGGTGCGGACAGAGCCGGAGCGGATCATATCCGCAGCCGCCTGAATGCCGAATGTGGCGCTGGAACAGGCGACATTCATGTCAAAGGCGAATCCACCGGCACCCAGAAGCTGTTGAATTTCCACGCCGACGGCCGGATAGGCCCGTTCCATGTTGGAGGCCGCGCAGATGATCAGATCAACATCTTCCGCAGCGCGCCCCGCAACTGACAGCGCCTTTTGTGCGGCGTCGAGCCCGATTTCGGCCATATAACCCGGTTCGTCATCCGTGCGTCCGGGCAGACGGGGATACATGCGAGAGGGGTCAAGAACCCCTTCTTTGTCAAGCACATAGCGGTTTTCAATGCCGGAGGCCGCGGTGATGAAATCGCTGGAGGAATGGGCCTTTGGGCTGATCAACCCTGCCTCAATCTCTTCGGCGTTTTCGGCGTTCCACAGATCGACGTAGCGGTTGAACGCGGCCACGAGTTCATCATTGGTGATGCGTTCGGCGGGGGTAAACACTCCGGTACCGGTGATGGCTACGTCATGCATGTCTTTTTCGTCTCCTGTCTTACTATGGCGCGTGGTCACCGAATGTCCACAGCCCAAAGGTGCAAGCAAGGGTGACCTTAGGAAAGGGTAGTGGTTTCGGCGGCTAAAGGTGAGTAATGCCCGGTATCGCCCTCCGCATGCGGAGGGCGATACAATTGTATAATAATATGGTTTTTGTGTGGTTTAGCCCTGCAACGCCCGCACGCCGACATCGCCCTCTTCCCGTGTTTGCATCGCCATGACGGCGGCATGGGCGGCGGCGGCTGTGGTGAAGTAGGGGATTTTGTCGTAGAGCGCGACGGCGCGGATTTCGCGGCTGTCTTCAACGGCTTGCGCACCTTCGGTTGTGTTGAAAACCAGCGCGATATGCCCGTCTTTGAGCCGATCAACGATGGTCAGCCCACCTTCGTAGACTTTATTAACCACTTCGCAAGCAAGATCATTTTCACTGAGCCATGCGGCGGTGCCGCGCGTGGCTGCGATTGTAAAACCAAGCGATAGGAGGGTTCTGGAAGCATCCAACATATCCGCCGTTTTATCGGCATCCCGAATGGAAACGAACACGGTCCCCGCATCGGGGAGTATCGTACCTGCGCCCATCTGCGCCTTGAGAAACGCGCGGGGGAAGGACCGGTCCCAGCCCATGACCTCACCGGTTGAGCGCATCTCTGGTCCGAGGATCGTGTCAACGCCGGGGAAGCGGGCGAAGGGCAAAACGGCCTCTTTCACGCTGAACCACGGGGTTTTGGGATCGGCGAGGGTGAAGGCGTCGCCCAGCGGCAGCACATCCATCGGGTTATCCGCAGGCGGGTAGGGGTCCCGCAGCGGGAAGTTGGACAACGGTTCCCCTGCCATCAGCCGCGCGGCGATGGATGCGATGGCGCTGTCGGTCGCCTTGGCCACAAAGGGGACGGTTCGGCTGGCGCGGGGGTTCACCTCAATCAGGTAGACGGTTTCGTCTTTGACCGCGAATTGCACGTTCATCAGGCCGATGACGTTGAGCGCCAGCGCGAGCTTTTCAGTCTGCGCGCGGATTTCAGTAATCATCGCGTCCGAGAGCGAATAGGGCGGCAGGGAGCAAGCGCTGTCGCCGGAATGCACGCCGGCCTCTTCGATGTGTTGCATGATGCCGGCTACATGGGTGGCCTTGCCGTCGGAAAGGCAATCTACGTCCACCTCGACCGCGCCGGAAAGGTAGCTGTCGAGCAGCACGGGGGATGTGCCAGAGACAACCACGGCCTCGTTGATATAGCGTTCCAGCTGGGCCTGATCGCGCACGATTTCCATCGCCCGCCCGCCCAGCACGTAGGAGGGGCGGATCACCAGCGGGAAGCCGATTTTAGCGGCGATGTCAAAGGCCTGCTGATCGGTTGATGCGATACCGTTGGTTGGCTGTTTCAGCCCCAGCCGGTTCACGAGGTCCTGAAAACGTTCGCGGTCTTCGGCGAGGTCGATTGCATCGGGGGACGTGCCGAGGATCGGAATGCCTGCTTCGTTCAGGGCATTGGCGAGTTTCAGCGGTGTCTGGCCCCCGAACTGCACGATAACCCCGTGCAGCGTGCCGTTATCTTGTTCGACCCGCAGGATTTCCATCACATGTTCGAATGTCAGCGGTTCGAAGTATAGCCGGTCGGAGGTATCATAATCTGTGCTGACCGTTTCGGGGTTGCAGTTGATCATGATGGTTTCAAACCCCTGATCGGTCAGGGCGAAACAGGCGTGGCAGCAGCAATAATCGAATTCGATCCCCTGACCGATCCGGTTGGGACCACCGCCGAGGATGACGACTTTTTTGCGGTCCGAGGGCCGCGCTTCGCATTCCGCATCGCCCATCACCGGCTGTTCATAGGTGGAATACATGTAAGGCGTCTGCGCCTCGAATTCCGCGGCACAGGTGTCAATCCGTTTGAAAATGGCATTGACGCCGAGGTTTTGGCGCGCGCGGCGCACGTTGTCTTCGTCCCGCCCGGTCAGCTTGGCCAGCCTTGCATCGGTGAAGCCCATCATTTTGACCGCGCGCAGCCCGTCTTCGGTGACTGGCAGGCCGTTAATGGAAATTTCGACCTCTTTCTGGATGATTTCGCGAATCCGGTCGAGGAACCAAGGGTCGAATTTTGTGACAACCTGAATGTCATCATTGGACAGCCCAAGCCGCATCGCCTGCGCGATCACGCGAATTCGGTCTGGGGTCTGGCGGGCCAGCGCTTTGGTGATGGCGGCGCGGTTGGCGTCCGAGGGTTCGGTTGCGCCTGACCCGGCCTGTACGCCGGGGATATCAATTTCGTCGAACCCGGTCAGCCCGGTTTCCATTGATGTCAGCGCCTTTTGCAGGGATTCGTGGATCGTGCGACCGATGGCCATCACCTCGCCCACGGATTTCATTGCGGTGGTCAATTCCGGCTGCGCACCGGGGAATTTTTCGAAGGCGAAGCGCGGAATTTTGGTGACGACGTAGTCAATTGTCGGCTCGAAGCTGGCCGGGGTCACGCCGGTGATGTCATTGTCGAGCTCGTCCAGCGTGTAGCCGACAGCCAGTTTGGCCGCGATTTTGGCAATCGGGAAGCCGGTCGCCTTGGAGGCCAGCGCCGAGGAACGGGAGACGCGGGGGTTCATTTCGATCACGACCATGCGCCCGTCGTCCGGGTTGACCGCCCATTGTACGTTTGATCCGCCGGTTTCGACGCCGATTTCGCGCAGCACGTTGATGCTGTGTGTGCGCATGATCTGGTATTCTTTGTCGGTCAGGGTCAGGGCCGGGGCGACGGTGATACTGTCGCCGGTGTGCACGCCCATCGGGTCGACGTTTTCAATGGCACAGACGATGATCGCGTTGTCGGCCTTGTCCCGGACGACTTCCATCTCGAACTCTTTCCAGCCGAGCAGTGATTCATCGACAAGGATTTGCCCCACGGGCGAGGCATCCATGCCGGTCCGGCAGTAATGTTCGTATTCTGCGCGGTTATAGGCCACACCACCGCCGGTGCCACCGAGGGTAAAGGCGGGCCGGATGATCGCGGGCAGGCCGATATCTTCCAATGCCTCGAGCGCGATAGCAACGCCTGCGTTCAGGTCCGATTTGCCATTATTCTTGGGCGCGGTGACGATTGTGGCTTTGGGGTTTTCAATGCCCAGCCGGTCCATCGCTTCGCGAAACAGCTTGCGGTCTTCGGCCATTTCGATGGCTTCGCGCTTGGCGCCGATCATCTCGACCCCGAATTTTTCCAGCACGCCCATGTCGGCCAGCGCCAGCGAGGTGTTCAGCCCGGTCTGCCCGCCCATCGTGGGCAGCAGCGCATCGGGCCGTTCTTTTTCGATGATTTTGGCGACCACTTCGGGGGTGATTGGTTCGATATAAGTGGCGTCTGCTAGTCCCGGATCAGTCATGATTGTGGCCGGGTTGGAGTTGACGAGGATGACCCGGTAGCCTTCTTCGCGCAGGGCCTTGCAGGCCTGGGCGCCGGAATAGTCGAATTCGCAGGCTTGCCCGATGATGATGGGCCCGGCGCCGATGATCATGATGGACTTGATGTCGGTACGTCTGGGCATGGATGACCTCTTGGCTGGGCAGCAGGGGGCAAGAGGGTCAGTGACTCGCCACTAACCCGCAAATTGTCGTGGGTTATAGACGGGGGGCGGGCGGGTTCAACCCCTATAAAGATGCATTTTTCACCAGCGGCGGGGATGCTTGCGACTGTTGCGTGACGCGACAGCGTGATCGCATAAGAAAGCCCCCGCTCAGCGGCGTGAACGGGGGCATTGGGTGGCGTCAGAACCTTTGGATCAGAGCGATTGCATCAGTTTGGTTTGCCCTGACCATTCGGGGTTGGTCACCGCGTCGGCCAGAAGATTGGCAACATCGCCGCGGGCGGCCCCGCCGTCAGTATCCACGTCGTCGCCAAGACGCACTTGCATTCGCCCGTCGTCATCGGTCAGCGCGACCGGGCGCAGGATGGCGTAATCAAGGCCGGATGCCTTGAGGTGTTCATCGGCATCATGTTTGGCTTTGAGGTAATGCTCCATCTCGCCGGTGCCTTCGGGCGCGCCTGCGCCGACGCTGGACAGCATAACGAAGCGCGAGACGCCTGCTTTCTTGGATAAGTCTGTCAGGTTTATCGCGCCGTCGCGATCCACCTGATCGGTGACCTCTGGTCCAGTCTTGCTACCCGAACCGGCCGCGAAGATCACGGCGTGCATCCCTTCGGCGACGTCTTGCGGCAGGTCCGTCAGGTCGCCTGTTCTTGTTTCCACGCCTTCAGGCAGATGGCTTG
This sequence comes from Loktanella agnita, assembly GCF_046640325.1. NCBI lineage: Bacteria > Pseudomonadati > Pseudomonadota > Alphaproteobacteria > Rhodobacterales > Roseobacteraceae > Loktanella > Loktanella agnita. The sequence goes on from NZ_JBJMBF010000004.1 coordinate 241,792, forward strand.
TATCGGACCCTTCGCGGATCAGTGCGACGGGGCTGTGATTGCGGTCTTGCAGTGCGCGGATGACGCGGCGACCGGTTTTGCCGGTCGCGCCGGCGACGAGAATACGCATGGTTTGCTCCTTTATTTTTCCTTGGGGCGATTGCCCCGCTCTGCCCAACCAACCGTTGCTTGGGCTTTGCGTTCCCCGGGCACTGGTCACAAAAACTCGACCAATTTGCGGTTGTTTTGGCGGGCGACCACCCCTATTGCGCCGCGCGTTTGGTAAGTCGCGGCTTGACTTCCCCGCCGCAGACAGGTGTATCCCCGCCTGAACCCGTTATTCCGGTCTTTGACGAAGGATCCCGACATGCATGCCTATCGCAGCCACACTTGTGCCGAACTGACCGCCGCTGACGTCGGCCAGACTGTCCGTTTGTCGGGGTGGGTCAATCGCGTGCGCGATCACGGGGGCATCCTGTTTATCGACCTGCGCGATCACTATGGCATCACGCAGGTGCTGTGCGATCCGGACTCGGCCGCCTTTGCTGACGTTGAAAAAGTGCGGTCGGAATGGTGTGTCCGCATTGATGGCGAGGTGAAGGCCCGCGATCCCGAGCTGGTGAACGCCAAGCTGCCGACCGGCGAGGTTGAAGTGTTCATTCGCGAGATCGAAGTGCTGGGCGCTGCCAAAGAACTGCCGCTGATGGTGTTTGGCGATCAGGAATATCCTGAGGAAACTCGCCTGAAATACCGCTATCTGGATCTGCGCCGTGAGGCGATGCAGGAAAACATGAAGCTGCGGTCCGATGTTGTGGCGTCCATGCGCAAGCGCATGTGGGACAAAGCCTTTCGCGAATATCAGACGCCGATTATCACGGCGTCCAGCCCCGAAGGTGCGCGCGATTTCCTCGTGCCGTCTCGCCTGCATCCGGGAAAGTTCTATGCGCTGCCGCAGGCCCCGCAGCAGTTCAAGCAGCTGATCATGGTTAGCGGATACGATAAGTATTTCCAGATCGCGCCTTGTTTCCGCGATGAAGACCCGCGTGCGGATCGTTCGCCTACGGATTTCTATCAGCTCGATCTGGAGATGTCGTTCGTTGAGCAGCAGGATGTGTTTGACACGATTGCCCCTGTTCTGGCCGGTGTGTTTGAAGAGTTTGCCGGTGGCCGCAAGGTCGACGCGCCGGACGCGTGGCCGCAGATTTCTTATCGTGATGCGGCCCTGTGGTATGGCACCGACAAGCCTGACCTGCGGAACCCGATTAAAATGCAAGTGGTCTCTGACCATTTCCGCGATTCCGGCTTTGCGATTTTCGCAAAGCTTTTGGAGCAGGACGGCACGGAAATCCGCGCCATTCCGGCGCCCGGTGGTGGTTCGCGCAAATTCTGCGACCGTATGAACGCCTTCGCGCAGAAAGAGGGTTTGCCCGGAATGGGCTATATCTTCTGGCGCGATCAGGGTGCGGGGTTAGAGGCTGCGGGACCGTTGGCCAAGAATATTGGGCCGGAACGCACCGAGGCGATCCGCCAGCAGCTAGGACTTGGCCTTGGTGATGCGGCGTTTTTCCTTGGCGGTAAGCCCAAGACATTCGAAGGCGTAGCGGGCAAGGCCCGTACTGTGATCGGTGATGAACTGGGCCTGACCGATAAGGACCGTTTTGCCTTTGCATGGATCGTGGATTTCCCGATCTATGAAAAGGACGCAGAAACCGGCAAGATTGATTTTGAACATAACCCGTTTTCCATGCCGCAGGGCGGGATGGATGCGCTGAACGGCGATCCACTGGATGTGCTGGGCTATCAATATGATCTGGCCTGCAACGGCTATGAGCTGGTGTCGGGCGCGATCCGGAACCATAAGCCCGAGATCATGTTCAAGGCGTTTGAACTGGCCGGTTATGGCAAGGATGAGGTCGAAAAGCGTTTTGGCGGTATGGTCAACGCGTTCCAATATGGCGCGCCGCCGCACGGGGGCTGTGCTGCCGGGATCGACCGGATTGTGATGCTGCTGGCAGATGAGGCGAATATCCGCGAAGTCATCATGTTCCCGATGAACCAGCGCGCCGAAGATCTGATGATGGACGCGCCGAGCGAGCCATTGAATGAGCAGTTGCGCGAGCTGCGCCTGCGGGTCCTGCCGCCCGAAAGCTGACGTATGATCAGTCAGTCCCCGTTGCGCTACAGGCGTTGGATCGGGCGCTGGCGCTGTTAGATCACGCCACGCCCGCCATGTTGTCAACGCAGTTGCGGGCGGGCATACTGGACTGTGCAGCACAGTTTCATACGGTTGCCGGTTTTGCCTTGCGCGCGAGCTTTCCCCTGACAGGCAAGACCTCCCCTAACCTGCCGGAAGGTGACCCGCGCCACGCGCTGGAGGCCGCACGCGATGCGCTGTTGTCCCTGACCGAGGCTGATTTTACCGATGCGCAGACCAAGAGCATTGCGCATCGTGCCGGATTTGCTGATCTGGATCAGTCAGCGCAGGAGTATTTGCAGCATTTTGCACTGCCAAACCTGTGGTTTCACTTGTGCATGGCTTTCGCCATCATGCGTCAGCAAGGGGCCGATATTGGCAAGGCGGATTTCGACAGGCTGCATGCATATCCACCCGGATTTTCCTGGGTGGATTAGCAGCCCGCCAGTGTTAGAGCAGCCCGCCTGCCGCGATCCGCATCTGCACCATTTCCGATAGCGCAGCCATTTCTGGCTTTATACTTGCGCCGGTCGTCCGCCGGTTCGCAAGCCGCGTGACCGCCTGATCAAGATCGTGATCATGGGCAGAGCGGGCCACACCGCCGAGGAACTGGGTGACATAGTCAATCTCGTCCCCCGATACGCTGTTTTCCAACACCTGCGAGATGTGGGCCAGATCATCCTGATAGGCGATCGGGTCGGGGCTGATGTCTTCTTCGGTAACGGGGCGCGGGCCGGCCGGTTGCCGCTCGGCGGGCAGGTGGCGCAGGATCGCGGATTGAAATGCGCTAAGGTTTTGGATCGGCTTTGCGATAAAGCCGTCTGCGCCTGCGGCCATGACATCAGGCTCTACCGCCGTGTCGCCGCTAATACCAAGGATCACCTCGATCCGCGGGGATAGTCCGGTCAACGTGCCAATCAGATCGAGCCCTGACCCGTCAGGCAGCCCCACATCAACCAAGATCACCGAGGGGCGATAGACACTTAGATGCCGTCGCGCATGTTCAAGGCTGTCAGCCCGTCTGATCCGCGCGCCAGAGCGCATGCAAAGCAGGCGCATCGCCTCGCAGGCAAAACGGCTATCTTCCACGACGAGCAGTGTTAACCCTAGCAGGGGTCTGTGCGCGGTCGGTGCGCGCGACATCATTAGTTCGTTCAGCGAGTCCATGGCAAGTTATCCCCGGTTGGTGGCAGTTGCTGTTGATCAAAGCACGACAAGGTGAACAGCTTCTTAATCGTTGTCGCCGTTGCATCTTTGGCCACGCGTGCTCATTCTGCCAAAAAAAAGGGGAGAGAAAGATGATCGGACGATTAAACCATGTGGCCATTGCCGTGCCTGATCTGGACGCCGCCAGCGCGCAGTATCGCACTATGCTGGGGGCTGATGTCGGGGCGCCGCAGGATGAGCCGGATCACGGGGTGACGGTGGTCTTCATCACACTGCCCAATACCAAGATCGAACTGCTTTATCCTTTGGGCGATGCCTCACCCATTCAGGGATTTCTGGACAAAAACCCGTCGGGCGGCATTCATCATATCTGCTATGAGGTGGATGATATTTTGGCGGCCCGTGACCATCTGCTGGCCGAAGGCGCGCGGGTGTTGGGCGGCGGTGAGCCCAAGATCGGCGCCCATGGCAAACCGGTGCTGTTCCTGCATCCCAAGGATTTCAACGGCTGTCTGATCGAGTTGGAACAGGTCTAGCGCCGCAAGGTCACCCTTTGCAGATGCCGCGTGAACGGGGCGCATTGTCGCGCGTACTTGTCAGCCCCGGCGGCAGGCGTATGTAGGGGCTATCGCATCGAAAGGAAATCTTATGGGTCCTGTATCCGCTCTCGTTCTGCTTGCCGTGATCTGGTCCATGGTGTTTTTCATCGTTCTGCCGCTGCGCCTGACGACCCAAGGCGACACGGGGGAGGTGGTGCCGGGCACACATGCGTCGGCCCCGGCTGATTTCAACCTCAGGAAAAAAGCCAAGATCACGACACTATGGGCTGTCCCGATCTGGGTAGTGATTGCCGGGGTGATCCTGTCAGGGATGTTGTCGGTGCGCGACCTTGACTGGTTTCACCGGATGGCAACGCCAGAGGTGAGCGCGGACTGACCATAAGCGGTTTCGGGGGATTACCCTCGCGCGCTGAGCCGATGATATAGGTGGGTAAATGTTGCCGCCCCCAGAATTGGAATGAACAGATTGAGCAATGGAAAGGACAGCGGCAGCGCCATGAGGCAGCCCGCCGCCCAGACCGTGCCTTTATGCTGTTTCCAGCGTGCACGCGCGCCTGCGCGCCCTTCGCGCCTTGATGCGGCCAGTTGAAAATATTCCCGCCCGAGCAGATAGCCGTTCAGCCCGTAGAATATAAACGGCGCGGCGAAGGGGAAGATCAGATAGAGGATCAGCGCCGCGATATTGGCCCCCATCAGAACGCCAAGAAAGTTCACGGTGTCGCGGAACCCATCTGCGAAGCTGGTCGACGGGACAGGGGGCAGGGCGGGATAATGCTTGTCCTCAACCGCGTCTGCGACCTCATCCAGAAAGAGCGATGTGATGGCAGAGGCGACAGGGATCATCAGAAAGACCGACAGCAGGATCATCAACCCAAGTGACCCCCAACTGAGCAGATCGCCGATCCATGTGACCTCGCCCACGCCGGGCAGGCTGATCTGATCGGCGGTGAGCCAATCAATCAGCCACAGTAGGGCTGCATAGACGCCGACCAGCAGCGCAATGGTCAGCCCGATCCCGCGCCAAAGCACGGAGCGGAAGCGCGGGTCGGGCAGTTGTGCCAGCGCCTTGGCGAAATCGGACAGGATCATGTGTCGATCCAGGTGGTGATGCTGGCCAGATCGGGGCGGGGGCGTTCGGGCGGGGCGCAGGTTTCGGTGCCTAGATGGATCAGCCCGGCGACGGTTTCATGGTCTGCCAGCCCCAGCCCGTCACGGATAAACCCCCGGTCATGACTGGGCCAGCCGGACAGCCAGTTCGCCCCCCAGCCTGCGGCGAGGGCTGCGTTCAGCAGCGCAAGACAGACCGCGCCTGCGGAGTAGACCTGTTCGATTTCGGGGATTTTCTCGGATGGTTTCGGACTGCTGATCACTGCGACGGCCAGATCGGCATTGGCATATTCAGCCTGCGATTTTGTGATCTTGTCCGGGGCGATGTCCAATGCCGCGCCCCGCGCGGCCACGAGGGTGGCCAGTCGGGTCAGGGCCGGTTTTGCCAATACGACGAAGCGCCAGGGTTCCAGCTTGCCATGATCCGGGGTTCTCGCTGCTGCCGTTAATAGGATTTCCAACGTGGCCCGGTCGGGCACCGGCGCCGCAAGGGTCTTGGCCGGGCGCGACCGGCGGGTGAGCAGAAAATCAAGAGCAGCTTGGTTCGGAGCGGGCATCGGCAGGTCCTTCACTATGATCCCTGATAAATATGCAGAGACAGGGGTGGAGACAACGGGGGATGTGGAAGGGGTGTTGAGGGGGAAGGAAAGAGAAAATCGGCCCGGCGGGTGAACAGATGGCCGTGGAAGGTGAGCAGGTGGCGATTGATGCTGATGGTGTCGCGACGGCGCTGAATGAGGCGGATAGCGTTATTATTATCCCCGGATACGGGATGGCTGTGGCGCAGGCGCAATCGGCTGTGGCGGAGCTGACGCGCAAGTTGCGGGCGAAGGGCAAGACCGTGCGATTCGCGATCCATCCGGTTGCGGGGCGACTGCCGGGGCATATGAATGTGCTGCTGGCAGAGGCGAAGGTGCCTTATGATATTGTGATGGAAATGGATGAAATCAATGAAGATTTTCCGGATACGGATGTCGCCATTGTCATTGGGTCCAATGATATCGTGAACCCTGCCGCGCAGGATGATCCGAACAGCCCGATTGCGGGGATGCCGGTGCTGGAATGCTGGAAGGCCAAGCAGGTTTTCGTGTCCAAACGCGGGCAGGGGACGGGCTATTCGGGCATCGAGAACCCGTTGTTTTTCAAGGAAAATACACGGATGTTCTATGGGGATGCGAAGGCGTCGCTGGACGCGCTGCTGCCCAAGATCGACTGAGCGGCTCCTAACAAGGTCTGACCCCACCGCCCGCGCCGCCGCGCGGGCGGTTTTTTCTTGTTTTGCACGCGGGTTCTGAAAAGAGTGTTCTTTCAGTGCCTTGGTGGTGCTTTTCCGGTCGGACTGTTGTCGGACTTGCGTCGGACCCCAACGGGCTATGCCGCAGCGTTTTGTTAGGAAAGACACTGGGGCAGGCGGGTTAACACGCGGTGTGGCCCCCGGGCCGCCCCGGTGGCAGGTCGGTGTGTAGTGGGGGATATGAGGGGATTTTGGTCGGATTGGTGTCGGGCAAGGGCATCCGTGGTTCGCACGGGGGATATGTTGTGATCTCTATGCGATGTCGGTTGCAAAAATTGGGTATTATTGGCCAAAACCTACCGTTCAAGATGCTGCGGTCGCAGCGTGCCTTGCAGAGATTGGCAGTACTGCCGAAATTCTGACCCACTCGAACTCACACTCTGCGGACAATCCACAACGTCGCTTGCAACATTAAAAACAGGCGGCATAATCAAATACACAATCGGGCCAGAGATTCAAATATTCAAGCCGCTCTGACACCCAGCTTTATATGACGACAGACAAAATTTCACAGCCGAACCCCATGAAAGGTGTGGCTATTACAGTGACAAACAACGGATTGGAAGGCAAAGAAAATGGCGAATAGAGTATTAAATCCACTTTCGTTTTTCGCGGGCCTTGATGGCGCGCCGCTTGAAAACGGCAAAATATACATCGGTGATTACGGGCAAGACCCGGAAAGTAATCCGAAGGCCGTATTTTTTGACGCGAACTTGTCGTCACCTGCGGCGCAGCCCATTCGCACGATTTCAGGCTACCCGGCCAGCGGGTCAAGCGCGGCTGAAATATTTACGGATGGTCCATTTTCGATCACGGTGCGCACATCTGCCGATGAGTTGGTTTTCACGGCGCTTTCATACGATGCGGTTTCGCGCGGCATTGAACCATTCCCGGATACAGCGTATGGGGCAACCCAGCTTGCAGCCCTGCCAGATGGCACAATCGGTACACTTGCCGGTGTCGCCTATCTTGTTGACAGCACGGCGACCGGCGCGCTGAGCGCACGCAACTTTCAGGGCGTAAATGGCATTGTGCCTTACGGCACGCCCCGGCCGCAACACTTTGGCGGCACAGACGCTGACTCAGTTGAACGTTGCTTTGACTGGGTAGGTGCGCGCGGCGGCGGTGAAATATATTTCTCTATTGGCGAATATGACAGCCCATACCGCCCCCCAGAAGGTGAAGGCTACTTCGATGAACCGCCTGTAATGACGCATGACAACATTACCCTGATCTTCGAAAAGATGGGTGAGGTTAATGATGAAAACACCCCAACAGCTTTGGTGAATGGGTCAATCTGGAAAGGGTCATTGTTCTTTGCCGCTGACAACTTCAATTGGCAGAACCTTTGCATTGATGTTGGGGTTGATTGGTGCGCTGCCAACAACGGCGGCGAGGCGCAAGAGGGCCTTATTTCGATCAACCGCTATAATGCAGGGTACGCGGCATATCCTACCATTGGAGACGAGCCGCCACGCATCGGGGGCAAAAACCGGGGCGATGCGCTGATCCTTTGTAAGGGCACTGGACGTCGCCCCGGTTTTTGGGACCCCACCGACCCGGGCGATGTGTCAGATGTGCACGCAGCCTTGCTGGAAAATGACGATGGCGCAATCTGTCACGGTGTGTTCCGCACGATCCTCGGCGGTGCGGGGTGGGTGCTGAAATCATCCAATTGCGAATATGCAGCGGTTAAGGTCGAGCGGTGCTTTAAGTATGGTCAGGGCTTGCTAAAGTCTGAGAACTATTCGGCTGCCAATGACAACCGAGTACACTTTCTGCGTTCAGTGAACTTTGAGCATACCGCGCCTGTTGTAACGGATCGCACGCAATACCAACAAAATGCGGGGCGTCTTGAGGCGGCAACGGCGGACTGCACAGGCAATGTCATTTCAATTGATGGGTCTTTTGGTCTAATTAACGGCTGGGAGTTCTATGCCCTGTCTGGCTTTGCGTGCGAGAACAACACGCTTCACTGCCTTGGCCCCATCAATGAATGCTATAGCTATTGCATTCTGGGCAACGGCGTGGGCACGTCAAGCAACACTGTTTACAACGCGCGCGGGACTAACCCGCTGGCCGGAGCATATGCCTTAGATAGCCACCACATCCGCCTTATTGATGCTGAGTTCACTGATGCAAGGCAATATTCATTCCGCGCAAACGCTGGCGGATCTCTTGAATTGCTGAACCCACGTTCTGAGACGGATGGTTTTGGGCATTTACTGGCCAGGGGCGAAATAAACATAATCGGCGAAATACAAACGCTAGGAACGGCTGCGTTGGAGGCGGGCACCGGGACAATCACCGGAATTAACGAATCTGCGCTGTTGTTGTCTGATGGCCAGAATATAGTTATTGATGGCGACTGTGAATCAACCGATGGCTGGGACAACGTAAACGGTTCCACAATGCTTGAGATTGTCGCGGGCGGGCAGGTAGGTAATGCGCTTGAGATTACGCGCATAGGTGCCCCGCAAGGGTATTGTAGGCAGCGGCTTGCTGTGGATACAGGCAAGAAGTACAACGTTTCGATCTTCTTTAAGAACGGGACAGCCCCGTCTAGGCTGTTTCTCAGCAAGGCAACCTTTGCTGATGGGTACTACACCGGCGGCACGTTTGTTGCGCTCAACAATGCGTCTTGGACGCGCTACGAGACAACACTTGTTGCGGAAACTGAGGTCTTGTTTATCACACTCCAAGTTGGCGGCGTTGCACCGGGCGCTTGCATGATTGATGAGGTCGAAATCAAGGCGGTCCCGCTGACCGTTGGCGGTGACGTGCTGATTAAAGGCGGGGTGGCGGCAACGCTTTCTACTTACGCTAACAACGCAGCCGCTATTGCTGGTGGGCTGGTCGCGGGCGACTTCTACACCACAGGCGGCGATCCTGCTGAAGTGTGTGTGGTTACATGAGTATAATAACGCCAAGCGATAGGATTAAAAATGAATGAGTTTATAGAAAAAATAAAAAGCGGGTTGATGAACACGCAAGAGTTTTCGTCGTAAGATAGTTTGGGACAGCTGTGCATTTTCGGATTGGTGGCTCTGGCTCATCCTTTACTTGAGTTTATGCGTTTTCGGTTTGATGGTGCGCGCGCGGCCTGGTCATGGTTTTTCCTTTTGATCTCCTCTCTCGGTTTCAAGGTTTGTTCTGCTGGTCCGAAGTAGATATCGGCAGATGTCTGGACCTGTACCGCTTTAGCGAGGGAGTGTCTTTCCGCTAAAGATGTCAAAATACGACACCCATCGGGGGATTGGCTTCGCTTAAATTCTGTCCCTCATAATTGTTCCCCGCCTCCCACACGGCGTGACGGATGGGTGATGTCACCCATCCTTTGCCATCATGTCAGATGTGTGTTGAACCAGTCGATGGTGCGGGTCCAGGCCAGCTCGGCCGCGGCCTCGTCATAGCGGGGGGTGCTGTCGTTGTGGAAGCCGTGGTTGACCCCTTCGTAGATATGCGCCTCGTAGGTCTTGTCATGGGCCTGTAGCGCGGCCTCGTAGGCGGGCCAGCCGGCGTTGATGCGCTCGTCCAGTTCCGCATATTGCAGCAGGAGGGGGGCCTGGATTTTCGGGACGTCTTCTGCCGCTGCCTGCCGCCCGTAGAAGGGCACTGACGCCCCCATTTCGGGATAGGCCACGGCCAGCGCGTTGCAGACCCCGCCGCCATAGCAGAAGCCGACCGCCCCAACCTTGCCGGTGCTGTCCGCGCGCGTCATCAGGTGTTCGAAGCCTGCGAAGAAGTCATTCATCAGTTTGGTGCTGTCGACGCTGCGTTGCAGGTCTCGCCCTTCCGCGTCATTCCCCGGATAGCCGCCGACCGAGGTCAGCCCGTCCGGTGCCAGCGCCATGAAGCCTGCCTTGGCCACCCGCCGCGCCACGTCTTCGATATAGGGGTTCAGTCCCCGGTTTTCATGCACGACCAGCACGGCGGGCAGGGGGCCGGTGGCGTTGGCGGGTTTGACCAGATAGCCCCGCACCTCTCCATGCCCGTTGGGGGAGGGGTAGGTGATGTATTCGGGCGTGATGTCGGGGTCGTTGAAGGAGACCTGCTCGGCCAGTGCGTAATCGGGGCTGAGCATGCTGAGCAGTGCGGCGGCGGTGACCCCGCCGATGGCGAACTTCCCCGCCCGGTCCAGAAATTCCCGTTTCGAGATTTTCCCATGGGCGTAGTAGTCGTAGAGGTCGAGCAGTTCCTGATCGAAGTCCTTGGCGGTCATGCGGGTCATCGGCGGCTCCATTCGTTGATGTGACGTGACGCGCGTTAACCATAGCAGGGAATGCGGTTTGTGGTGGCCTTTCACTTATCACAATTGCGCGGGTCGTCAGTGCCCTCTGATCCGGGGGTCGAGCGCGTCCCGCAGCCCGTCGCCGATGTAGTTGACCGATAGCACCGTCAGCGAGATGGCGAGCCCGGGCAGGATGACCCGTTCGGGGAATTGCACCATGCGCGGTACGCTGTCGTTCAGGATCTTGCCCCAGGTGGCGAAATCGGGCGGGAAGCCGAGCCCGAGGAAGGACAGCGCGCTTTCGGTGATGATGGCTGTGGCCAGCCCCAGCGTGGCGGAAACCATGATCGGGGAGAGCACATTGGGCAGCAGGTGCCGGGTGATCATCCGCCGCGCCGGTGTTCCGATGGAGCGTGCGGCGAGGACGAATTCCCGCTCTTTCAGCGCCATGACGTCACCGCGTACAATCCGTGCGGTTTGCATCCAGCTGGTGATGCCGATGCCGATCACGATCAGGATGAAGATCCCGTTTTCCGGCCCGAATGCCGCCCGCAGCGGGTCGCGGAAGAGCAGCATCATCACCAGCAAGAGTGGCAGAAGGGGCAGCGCCAGCACCAGATCGGTGAAGCGCATCAGAAGCCCGTCGAGCCTGCGGAAATAGCCCGCCATGACCCCGATCAGCGTGCCAAGGAAGACAGCCAAGATCATCGCGGTCCAGCCGACGGCAAGGCTGATCCGCCCGCCTTGCATCATGTTGGCCAAGATGTCGCGGCCCAGATTGTCGGAGCCCAGCGGTTTGTGCCAGCCAGTCTTGGCGCTGCTGTCCCAGAGGGCGGTGTAGATTGGCCGGTAATCCTTGTTGCGGATATCGGTCTTGGTCGGGTCCACATCCCAGAGCAGTGGCCCGATCAACACGAAAAGCGTGATGAAGATCAAAAAGCCCAAGCCGATCAGCGCGCCTTTGTGGGTTTTGAACTGGTCCCAGACATCCCACCACTGATTGCGGGCAGGTGCTGGGGCCGGGGCGACCGGGTCGCCTGCGGGCAGAAGATTGTCGGCAGAGGCTTGCGGGGCACGCTTAGTCATAGCGGATCCTCGGATCAAAGACGCCGTAGAGCACATCGGCGATCAGGTTCATCAGCACGATCAATACGGCCAGAAGGAAGGTGATGGTCATCACCATCGGAATGTCGGACCCCTGCAGGGCAAGGATCAAAAGCTGGCCCAGCCCGTTCACCTTGAACACCTGTTCGGTGATGATCGCCCCGCCAAAGATCGACGGAATACCCAGGGCGATCACGGTGATCACTGGGATCATCGAATTGCGCAGCACGTGTTTCATGACCACGACGCTTTCCGTTAGCCCCTTGGCCCGCGCTGTGCGCACGTAGTCCTGCCCCAGATTATCCAGCATGGAGGCGCGCATGTAACGTGCGATCTGGGCCGTGGTTTGCAGGGCCAGCACCATCACCGGCAGGACCATCTGCCACATCTGGAATTTGAAGGTTTCCCAGTCCACCACCTGATGCGTTGTGTCATAGATTGAGGGCAGCCAGTCGAGCTGGACCGCGAAGATCACGATCAGCAGCGGCCCGGTAAAGAACGGCGGGATCGAGAAGCCAATCATGGTGATAAAGGTCCCCGACTGGTCGAAGACGGAATATTGTTTGTAGGCCGAGATGATCCCGATGGGCAGCGCGATTAGCACGCCGACCACATAGGACATGCCCACCACCCATAGCGTCTGGGGAATCCGTTCGGCGATCACGTCGAACACCGGTGCGCGCGACTGAAAGCTGATGATCCGCTGTGCGCCATCAGCAAAGTTGGTGCCGAAAGTATTATCAAACCAGTATTGCGGTTCAACGATGAAGAACTGGTTCAGCCAAAGCGGAAAGCGCACGTACCACGGCTGACCCAGTCCCAGCGCCTCGCGCATTTGTTGTTTAACCTCGGGTGGGATGGTGAGCGGCATGCTGGCCATCGGATCGCCGGGGGCGAGTTCGAGCAGCATGAAGATCACAAAAGCGATGAACAAAAGCGTCGGGATCGACATAAGCAATCTGCGAAGCGTGTAGGTCAGCATTGCGGCGGCGCCTTAGTTGATAGCTTGGAGAAAAAGAGGGAGGCAGTCCCGGGCCTGACCCGGGACCTCTTGGTTGTCCGCGAGGCCCCGGATCGTGGTCCGGGGCTGCGGTACACTTAGCGGTTATCGCCGATCCGATACCAGTCGGCGACATTCCAAAGCTCGGAATCCCATGTGTTCAGGATCACGCCGCCCAGCGTGTTGGAGTGGGCAGAGACCCGGCCACGATCAACCAATGGCACGATCACGTTGCTGTCTTTGGTGACCATGTCGTTCAGCTGTTTGCCGATACGGCCACGTTCATCCAGATCGGCCGTCGCTGCCATTTCAGCCCAAAGCGCATCATATTCCGGATCACAGAACCGGTTGATGTTTTCGCCCTGCCACTGTGTGTCCGGACTTGGGATGTTGTCGCAGAGATAGGCGCCAAGATAGGCCTGCGGATCCGTGCCGGGGAAGTTGTTGGCATACATCTCCACATCCGCATAGAAGCGCTGGAACGTGTCGGGCGAGCCTGGGTCACCGCCAAAGAAGACCGACCCGTCGATGTTGCGCAGCTCGGTTTCCACGCCGATTTCGGTCCACCATTCCTTGATCAGGGCTTGGAAATCCTGACGTACGGCGTTGGTCGAGGTCTGGTAGAGGATCGACAGCGGCAAACCATCGGGCGTTTCACGCACGCCGTCACCATCGGTGTCCATGTAACCCGCTTCATCAAGCAGCGCATTGGCCCGGTCGATGTCTTGCGTCAGACACGCGGTGTTGTCAGAGGCATAAAGCACAGGCGCAGGGACAAGGTTACAGGTGGGCCGACCGGCCTGACCGTAGCCGATTTCCACCAGCAGATCACGGTCGATCGCGATGGACAGCGCTTCGCGCACGGCGGGATCAGACAGGAATGGGTGCGGCGCGGCGACGGTTGACCGTTCACCTTCGGGCACATCGGGCGACGGGTTGGTCAGGTTCATTTCGATCCGTTCGACCAATGTCCCGAAGGCCGATACGGGCGTACCCTGACCTGCTTCGGCCATGGATGCGATCACATCGGGGGCCAGTTGCAGGTTCCAGGCGTAATCGAATTCGCCGGTTTCCAGCACGGCGCGACCGGCTGCGGTTGCGTCACCGCCACCTTTTAGCGTCACCGTGGCAAAGGCGGGTTTGTTCGGAACGCGGTAGCTTTCATTCGCCGCAAACTGAATCACGTCGTTCACGCGGAAATCGGTGACAACGAACGGTCCTGTGCCAATCGGCTGGAAGTTCGCGTCAGTACATTCAGGTGCGCGCGGGCCAAGGCATTCGGCAAATTGTGCGGCCTGAATGATCGGCGATTCCTGACCGACGAATGCCTGATAGGGGTTCGGAGCCGGACCGTCAAAATTAACCTTGACCGTCTTGTCGTCAATGATTTCGACGCTTTCGACGTTGCCGAACTTGGCGCCCTGCGCACAGCCGCCGCCTTCGGCGGTGCAGTATTCAAAGGTGAATTGAACGTCACGGGCGGTCACGGCAGTGCCATCAGACCATGTCACATCAGGGTCGATGGTCCATGTGATGGATTGCAGATCCTCGGACACGCCGCCATTTTCGACGGTGGGGATTTCGGTGGCCAGGAATGGCACCATTGTTCCGTTTTCGTCATAGCGGGCCAGCGGTTCAAGCACGAGGCTGGCCGCCTCGATATCCTTGGTCCCGCCGGACAGATAGGGGTTCATGATTGATGGGGCTTGCCAATAGATGATTTTGACTTCGCCGTCGCGTCCCCGCTCGCCTTCATGCGCGTCGGCAAAAGCCATTGGCGCAAGTGAAGCAGTCGCAACAGCGCCCAGTAGGGCTGTTTTGATGTTCATGTTACTCTCTCCTTGTTGGTGCTCTTTTTTGCCTCGTGACCTGCCGTGAATTCGGCAGTGTCATTTGGGTCGTTATACAGGTGGCAGGCCGTGAAATGGCCCGGCTTCACCTCGCGGTAGTCTGGTTCGATCCGCTTGCAGATATCCATGACCGCCGGGCAGCGGGTGCAGAAATTGCAGCCTTCGGGCGGGTTTGAAGGGGAGGGCACGTCGCCTTTGAGGATGATCCGCTCTGTCCGGCTTGCAAGGCTTGGGTCCGGTTCCGGCACGGCGGACAGCAGTGCTTGTGTGTAGGGGTGCAGCGGGTCCGCATAGAGCGCCTCGCGCGGGGCCAGTTCGACGATTTTGCCAAGATACATGACTGCGACGCGCGTTGCGATGTGCCGCACCATCGACAGGTCGTGACTGATGAACAGATAGGTCAGCCCGAATTGTTCTTGCAGGTCTTCCAGCAGGTTGACCACCTGCGCCTGAATGGACACGTCCAATGCCGCAATCGGTTCGTCGCAGACGATAAATTTGGGATTCAGCGCCAGCGCCCGTGCGATCCCGATCCGCTGTC
The DNA here is from genome assembly GCF_046640325.1 of Loktanella agnita. NCBI lineage: Bacteria > Pseudomonadati > Pseudomonadota > Alphaproteobacteria > Rhodobacterales > Roseobacteraceae > Loktanella > Loktanella agnita. The sequence continues at coordinate 256,819 of NZ_JBJMBF010000004.1, forward strand.
GCTGACCGCCCGAAAAGGCGTGCGGGTACCGTTTGGCGAATTTCCGGTTCAGCCCGACCGCGTCCATCAGCTCGCCCACTTTGTCGCGCTTTTCTTTTTCGGACAGTTTCGTGTGTTCGTCGAGCGGTTCTTTGATGATCGCCTCGACCGTCATGCGCGGATTAAGCGAGGCTTGCGGGTCTTGAAACACCATCTGCATGGTGGGCCGCATTGTGCGCAGCTTGGACTGCGCCGTATTGCCGATTTCCTTGCCGTCGATGCTGATCGCGCCGGATGTGATGTCATATAGCCGCAGCACGGCCCGGCCGCAGGTGGATTTGCCGCAGCCGGATTCCCCGACGAGCCCCAGTGTTTCGCCTTCCATCACGTCAAAGCTGACGCCATCGACGGCTTTCACCTCGCCCGCGCGCCGGCGGAACAGACCTTTGTAGATGGGAAAGTGCATTTTGAGGTCGCGGACGCTGACCAGCGGTTCTTTGGGATCGTCAAGCATCGCGGGGCGCCCCGGTATTGGCATCGTAAAAACAGGCGGCATCATGGCCCGGCCCCACGTCATAGCGGGGCGGGTTTTCGCGGGTGCAGCGCTCGAACGCCACATCGCAACGGTCCCGGAACGGACAGGCGACGGGTGGGCCGACCATCAGGGGCGGCTGCCCTTCGATCACCGTCAGCCGTGCGGCCCGTTCGCCGTGGATGGTGGGGATCGTTTTGAGCAGCGCGCGGGTGTAGGGATGCTGTGGATTGCCGAAAAGCTCGCGTACCGGCGCGTGCTCGGCGATTTGTCCACCGTACATGACGATGACCCGGTCCGCGATCCCAGCGATCACGCCCAGATCATGGGTGATCCAGATGACGGCCATGCCCAGCTTGCTGCGCAGCTCTTTCATCAGTTCAAGGATCTGCGCCTGGATCGTCACATCGAGCGCGGTGGTGGGTTCATCGGCGATCAGCACTTGCGGATCACAGGCGAGCGCGATGGCAATCATCACCCGTTGCCGCATGCCGCCGGAAAACTGGTGCGGGTAGTCGGCCAGCCGTCGCTTTGCGTCGGGGATGCCGACCAATTCCAGCAGTTCCTGCGACCGCGCAGCCGCTTGTTTTTTGTTCATCCCCATATGCTTGCGCAGGGGTTCGGCAATCTGCTGCCCCACAGTGAACACCGGGTTGAGCGAGGTCATCGGGTCCTGAAAGACAAAGCCGATCTTGCCGCCGCGCACAGAGCGCAGGGTTTCGCGGTCTACCTTGAGCAGGTCCTTGCCGTCAAAGGCGACGGTCCCGCCGCGCACGTCAGCAGGTGGCGAGGGCAGCAGCCCCAGAAGCGACATCATGGTGACGGATTTGCCGGAGCCACTTTCGCCAACGACGCCCAACAATTCACCAGGCTTCAGCGAAAAGCTGACATCGTTCACGGCGTGCACTTCCCCGGCGCGCGTCTTGAAAACAGTTTTGAGGTCCCGGACATCCAGGACGGGCAGCGCCCCATCGGGCATATGGAACCTCCCAGGTGGTTCGTTTTTTGTTTTTTAGCCGCTGCTTTGCGCATTTTTGCGGCATTTGCCCGGACGGTAGCATTAAAATCCGAACCCGCAAGCCGATTCCTGTTTGCCCGGTCACGAATGCCGCGCCACTATGCAGATGCCGCAGCATTGCGCAGTTGTCTGAAGCGAAGGCGAATTTTGCGGCAAATCACGAAGGACATTGAATGACATTGAATGCAAGAGACCTGATGGACCGGCTGGTGGCCTTTCCGACAGTCAGCCGCGACAGCAACCTTGATCTTATTGATTTTGCAGAAGAATACCTGTCGGGCTTTGGCGCTCGTACGGTTCGCGTGCCAAATGAGGAAGGCACAAAGGCGGCCCTATATGCCCATATCGGACCTGAGGTTGATGGCGGTGTTGTGCTGTCCGGTCATACGGATGTTGTGCCTGTGGATGGGCAGGCTTGGGATACGGACCCGTTTGTAGTGACCGAAAAGAACGGCAAGCTGTTTGGTCGCGGTACCTGCGACATGAAAGGGTTTGATGCGCTGGCCTTGTCCGCCGTGCCGCTGGCGCTGGAGCGGGGCCTTAAACGCCCGTTGCAGATCGCGCTGAGCTATGATGAGGAAGTCGGCTGCATCGGTGCCCCGCCGATGATTGATCACATGGTCAGCCACGGGCTGCCCCGCGCCGATACGGTTGTGGTGGGCGAGCCGTCGATGATGAAGATCGTGACCGGCCATAAAGGCGGGATTGGCTATAAGGTGCATTTTCGTGGGTTCGAGGTGCATTCCTCGCTTGCCCCCACGGGTGTCAGCGCGATCATGATGGCGGCCAAGCTGATTAACTGGGCCAATGAGGTGAACGCCGAAAACGCGGCCATGACGCCGGGGCCCGTCGCGGCTGAATTTTTTCCCCCGTATACGACGCTGCATGTCGGCACGATACATGGTGGCACCGCCCATAATATCACCGCAAAGGATTGCCATTTTGGGTTCGATTTCCGGATTGTGCCGGGTGAAGATATTGCAGAATGGCAGGTCCGTTTTACCGCCAAGCTGGCCGAGATTGAGGCCGAAATGAAAGTGGTCCGCCCAGAGGCGGGTATCACGGCGACCCAATATTTCAGTGTGCCCGGTCTGCGCCCGGAGGTCGACGGCAAGGCAGAGGCGCTGGTCCGTCAGATCACCGGCGATAATGGCACGGATGTGGTCAGCTATGGCACGGAGGCCGGGCAGTTTCAGGAACGCGGCTATTCCGCTGTAATCTGTGGCCCCGGTGATATTGCGCAGGCCCATCAGCCGAATGAATTCATTACGGTCGATCAGTTCCGACAGGGGGAGCTGTTTATCAAGCGTCTTGTGGATTTGCTGGCCGCATGACGTTCCCGATCAGCGCGGCGCAGCCCGCCGCATTTAATGGGGCTCTGCCCGATAAAACCGAGGTGGTGGTGATCGGCGGTGGTATCATCGGTGTGATGACCGCGTGGGAACTGGCCCGCGCGGGTATCCCGGTTGTGCTGCTGGAAAAAGGCCGCATCGCGGGTGAGCAGTCCTCGCGCAATTGGGGCTGGATCCGCGCGCAGGGCCGCGACATGGCTGAATTGCCGATCATGCTGGAAGCCCAAGACATGTGGCCCCGGATCGCCGCAGAGGCGGGGGATATCGGGCTGCGCCAGACCGGGACGCTGTATCTGGCACAAAGCAATGCTGATCTGGCGCGCTATCAGGACTGGCTGGGGCAGGCGGCCCCCTTTGGCGTGAGCAGCCGTATGCTGTCTTCGGCGGATGTGGCCGCGCTCATGCCCGCTGCTGCGTATCGGTGGAAAGGCGCGCTTTATACGCCCAGTGATATGCGGGCAGAGCCTTGGGTGACCGTGCCCGCCTGTGCCGCTGCCGCCGCCCGCGCCGGGGCCACAATCATCGAGGATTGCGCGGTTCGTTTGCTGGATATGGAAGGCGGGCGTGTCATTGGCGTTGTCACTGAAAAGGGGATTATCAAGGCGCAGGCGGTTGTGCTAGCGGGCGGGGCGTGGTCGTCACTGCTGTTGCGCAGGCATGGTGTGTGGCTGCCGCAATTGTCTGTCCGGGCGACCGTGGCGCGTACCGCGCCTTTGCCAGAGGTGCATTCTGGCGGAGCCGTTGACCGCAGACTGGCGTGGCGCAGACGTGAGGACGGGGGCTATACCCTTGCCCCGTCAGGATTTCATGAGTTGTTCATCGGCCCCGACGCCTTCCGCGCCCTGCCGAAATATCTGCCGCAGCTGATGGGCGATCCTTTGGGCACGCGCTATTTGCCCGCCGCGCCGCGCGGCTATCCTGATGGCTGGCTGACATCGCGCCGCTGGTCGGGGGATCAGATCAGCCCGTTTGAACGGATGCGCGTGCTGAATCCCACCCCGAACAACGCCCGTGTCGCCCGGCTTGCCCGCGATTTTTGCGCCACTTTTCCAAGCCTTGGGACGGTTGAAATCGCCACTGCATGGGCCGGGATGATTGACACAATGCCTGATGTTGTGCCGGTGGTGGATCACTGTGCCGCTTTACCGGGCGTTACCATTTGCACTGGCATGTCCGGTCACGGCTTTGGCATTGGTCCGGGCATGGGGCGCATTGCGGCCCGGCTCGCGACAGGGCAGGATGCCGGCCATGAACTGACTCGTTTCCGGCTGTCACGGTTCGCCGATGGCAGCAAGCTGGTGCAAGGCCCCAGTCTGTAGCAATGCCGGAAACCTGACCGAACCCGAAAAACCTGAGGATACCCATGCCAGTCAAAAACCGTTTCGCCGAGCTTTTACCTGAAATCACCGCGTGGCGACGTGATCTGCACGAAAACCCTGAAATCCTGTTTGAGACGCATCGGACCTCGGCCATTGTGGCGGAAAAGCTGAAAGAATTCGGCTGTGATGAGATCGTGACCGGGATCGGCCGCACTGGCGTTGTAGGTGTGATTAATGGCAAATCCGATACTTCGGGCAAGGTGATCGGGCTGCGCGCTGATATGGATGCGCTGCCCATCCATGAACAGACGGGCCTTGAGTATAAATCCAAGACAGATGGCGCGATGCATGCCTGCGGCCATGACGGCCATACCGCGATGCTACTGGGCGCTGCGAAATATCTGGCTGAGACCCGCAATTTCGACGGCAAGGTTGTGGTGATCTTTCAGCCCGCCGAAGAGGGCGGCGGCGGTGGCCGTGAGATGTGCGAAGACGGCATGATGGAACGCTGGGGTATCCAAGAGGTATACGGCATGCACAATTGGCCGGGCCGCCCTGTTGGCTCTTTCGCGATCCGCCCTGGTGCGTTCTTTGCCGCGACCGATCAGTTTGATATCACGGTCGAGGGTCTGGGTGGCCATGCGGCCAAGCCGCATCAGACGGTGGATTCGGTTGTGGTCGCCGCCCATGTGGTCACCGCCCTGCAATCCATCGCCAGCCGCAATGCGGACCCGGTGGATCAGATCGTTGTGTCGGTCACGTCGATTGAATCGTCCTCTAAAGCGTTCAACGTGATTGCCCAGCGGGTCCACCTGAAAGGCACGGTGCGCACCATGTCAAAGGAGATGCGTGATCTGGCAGAGGCCCGCCTGACCGCCATCGCCGAAGGCACGGCCACCACATTCGGCGCAAAGGCAGAGGTGACCTATTATCGCGGCTACCCCTGCATGGTGAACCACGATGACCAGACGGCCTTTGCCGCGGATGTGGCCAAATCGGTGTCAGGCGATTGTGAGGACGCCCCGCTGGTCATGGGCGGCGAAGATTTCGCGTTCATGCTGGAAGAACGCCCCGGTGCCTATATTCTTGTCGGCAATGGCGACAGCGCTGACGTGCATAACCCGCATTACAATTTCAACGATGATGCCATCCCGGCGGGCTGTAGTTGGTGGGCAGAGATCGTGGAACAACGGATGCCTGCGGCTTAACGTTTGATGAAATACCCATGACTGCCAAACCCGTGGATGCTGTCATAGCCGCCGTAAAGCAGCGTGACCTCTTCGGGTTTGTCGGCCAAGTAGGCATCGCAGGCCTGTTTCACGCCTTTGAAAAAGTCGACGGATTGAAAAACCGTTGTGTCGGCGTAATCGTCCAGCAGGCATATCGCGCCCTTGGCCAGCCGCGGGTAGAGGTATTCTAATCCGATCTTGGTCGACTCAGGATAATTCGCGTCCAAATGGGCAAAGGCGATCTGATCGGGGATCGTGGCGGGCAGGGTTTCGTGAAACCAGCCTTCGTGGATATGGGGCGGGGCAAACCGTGCATGTCGAAATGCGCGATTAGCGCCGCCCTGATCTGGGCAGGTGGTTCACGTCCCGGCGCGGGCGGATCACCCGGACCGCCCCATGTAAAGCTATCATAGACATGCAGATCACGGATGTCGCCCTGATCGGTCATAATCTTTTGCATCATTACCGCTGATTGCCCCTTGGCGCAGCCCAGTTCCAAGAAACTGCCGGGGACCTTGTTGTTCAGCACTAGATTCATCAGGTGATACATGTTGATGCGCTGCTCAAGGCTCATCATGCGGCCAGTCTGGATTGGTGGGTGCAACTGCACCGACAGGCCGAGCCGGCGAAAGAGTTTGTTGAAAAGTCGCATGCTGCGGGTGGGGGGCTTTGGGCTCCACCCTGCGAATAGGGTGGCGACATATGTATTATCCAATGGAATCTCCGTTGATGATGACCCGGTTGAATCTGTTCTTTGAAATACAAAGGAGTCTACGCCACGTTTGCGCAAAAGCGATCATGAAAAATGCAGCGGAGTGCTGGAAAGTGATCGATGGCATAAAAAAGCCCGCAGCAGATATTTCTGTGCGGGCTTTTTACTTTTGGTATCAGATCAGAATTTGAAGGACAGACCTGCCTTGACGGACACGTTGGAATCCTGACCCGTCATTTCGCAGTCGCCACCGTCGAACCCGTCGGGGCCGCCGCAGGTTTGGACCGGATCTTGTGCATAGTCATCCGCATCGGAACTGAAATACAAGGTTTCCACCTTAAAGCTCATCTGGTCTGACAGCGCATGCTCCAGGCCCAGCCCGACGACGACGCCAAGCCGCGTTTCGCTTAGGTCAAAGCTACTGGCGTTCGGTGTCGGAAGGTATTCGTAGCTCAGGTCTGACTGAACCACCCCCAGGCCTGCTGTTGTATAAAGCAGGCTATTGCCTGATGCGATACCGGCACGGGCGCGCAATGTGCCCATCGCTGCAATCGAAGATGCAACTTCGCGGTAATTGTCAGCCGTTTGCGACTCATCATTCGCATAGGCGGCAATATCGAGCAGGGCCCCATACACAAATGATCCGTTCTGCCAGTTATAGCCTGCGTGGCCACCCAAACCGGCACCAAGCGAGACAACATCAAACGAACCACCGAAATCATAATAATCGCTGTCTTGCACGCTGCCTACGTTTGCGAGCGCTGCAATATCGGCACCGTAGTAGCCACCTGACCAATCATGCGCCGCCGCCATGGCACCGGACCCGGTTTTGCGAGGCTGCGCACCAAAATAATAGTTTACGCCAGCGGCTACGGTGGTGAGATCGGCCGTGCTATAGTAACCGTTATCGGTCGTATCGGCATCGTCCTGACCATCAAAAAGCGTATATGTGCCTTCGGCTGTCCATGACATGCGATCCGTGAAGAATTGTTCGACACCCGCACCGACGGTCAACCCTGTATATGTGCCGCTGGTGTCACCGCCATTCATGCTTTCAACATCTGCTGCCGTGATGCCGCCCAGCACGTAGAGCATGGTATCGCCAACGGCCATACCCGCACGGGTGCGAATGCTTGCGCTTTGTTCCATCGCGGTTTCAGCAAGAACAGAATCGACCTCATAACTTTCTGCGAGATCGGAGAATGTCAGCTGCGTCTCAACCCCGACAACGGTTGCGCCAAGTTGCCAGCTGTAACCGCCAGAAACCGCGGCCAACCCACCGGTGTTGCCGATATCATAGGTGCCACCGTGTTCATCGTATTCGATGTCGCTGGTCGCAATATCGGCAAAGCCACCGCCAATGCGTGCGCCGCCGTAAGCACCGGCAAAACTCGCCGGTGACCCTGCGAGCGTCACGCTGTCTGCCGCGTTGCCGACGTTCCCCAGCTTGTAGTTTATGGCAAACGTCAGTTCATCAATCTTGTCATTGATACGCAACGGAAAGTCGTTTTCATTCACGCTTGTGTTTTCACCGAAAAGACTGCTTGTGAAAGCACCGCTGACGGAAAAGCGTTCATTGATGGCGCGTTCAATGCCAAACCCAAGGGCGACGCCAATTTTTTCGTCACCCAGATCAGGCCAACTGTCTGGTACATCATTAAATTCGATCCAGGACCGTTCAAAATTGGCGTATGCAAGGCCTGCCGACGCGTAAATCACGGTGTTGTCGACCGCATGACCAACCCGGCCTTGTAGCTTTACAACCAAATCCAGATCATTTTGGATCTGAACGTCAGCGGCGAAGATCGTCTCTTCTGAGTTGCCAAGAGCGCTGACGTCGGCTTGTACGCCCATCAGCGTGTTTTGTGACTGGAAGTTGTAGCCAAGGCCGATACCGGCGGAGCCACCCTGCGACAGCAGGTCAAGCGTGCTCCCATACCAGTCGTAGTCGACATCTTCATATGTGGCGGCATGCTGTGTCAGGCCAATCTGACTGCTGACATAGGGCCCGTGCCAAGTGTGCTGGTTTTCTTGCGCTGAAAGCGCGCCTGCAGACAGGGCCAGTGCGCTGGTTGCGCACAGTAATGTGTTTCTCACCTTGTTACCTTCTACTTTAATACTAGTTAACGATTTGCCTTCAAATGTTTCCAAAACATTGGAAACTTCACACGAAAGCAACACGTTATCCCATTTACAATAGTTAATGGCTTACGCAAGGGAACTGTTGGAGGCTTGTTGGTTGGCTTGCGACATGTGGTTTTTCAATCACATTTTACGCAATTAAGTTACGCAGCTGCATGAATTTGATGCGTCACGCAGGTTTCGATGCTTGGCGCTAACGTTCGCGTCTACCCGCCCGTATGGGACATATGCCGACTGACTTGCCCGTCGATCTGCTGGCGCGAATAGTCGAAATCATGCCCTTTGGGTTTGCGTGCAATGGCCGCGCGGATAGCGGATTCAAGCTCTGCGTCGCTTTCGGATCCGCGCAGGGGGCCGCGCAGGTCTGAATGCCCTTCCTGACCCAAACAGGTGTAGATTTCGCCGGTGCAGGTGATCCGCACCCGGTTGCAGCTTTCGCAGAAATTATGGCTCAGCGGGGTGATAAAGCCGATTTTCTGGCCGGTGCTTTCAAGCCGCACATAACGGGCGGGTCCGCCGGTTTTTTCGGGCAAATCGGTCAGGGTCGTGCGCGTTTCGAGTTGTGCGCGCAGGTCTTTTAGCGACCAATATTGGCCCAGCCGGTCCTCATTCCCCAGATCGCCCATGGGCATGACCTCAATAAAGGTCAGGTCGATGTCGCGGGCGGCGCACCAGTCTGTGAGGGGGAAGAGTTCATCTTGGTTAAAGCCTTTCAGGGCGACGGTGTTCAGCTTGACCCGCAGCCCCGCGCGCTGTGCCGCGTCGATCCCGCGTAGCACCTGGGGCAGGCGGCCCCAGCGGGTGATCTGGGCGAACTTTGCCTCGTCCAGCGTGTCGAGCGAGATATTCACCCGCCGCACACCGGCTGCATAAAGTTCATCGGCGAAGCGTTCGAGCTGGCTGCCGTTGGTTGTCAGCGTCAGTTCGTGCAGCGCGCCGCTGTCCAGATGCCGGGACATGGACCGGAAAAATGTCATGATGTCGCGCCGCACCAATGGCTCCCCCCCGGTGATCCGCAGCTTGCGCACCCCCAGCCGGACGAAGGCAGAGCACATGCGGTCCAGTTCTTCCAGCGTCAGCAATTCTTTCTTGGGCAGAAAGGTCATGTTTTCTGACATGCAATAGACGCAGCGAAAATCGCAGCGGTCCGTGACAGAGACACGCAGGTAAGAGATAGCGCGGGCGAAAGGGTCAATCAGTGGTGCGGTCATAGGGTGAAGGTAAGACCGGGCGCTGATATGCGCAAGCGGCGAGGCTGCTATTGAATGACAGCGGGGTGCGGCCTAGGTCTGCGGTTATGAAACATCTTATCCTGATCTTCCCCGTGCTGGCGATTGCTGGTTGTACCTCACCCGCGTTGCAGGCCCCCGGGGCCGCGCCTGCGCCGACGCTGAATGCCACGCCGCCGCCGCCTACAACGGCCACAACGGTCGAGCAGTTCGATACAACATCGGAGGCCGAGCGCGCGGCGGCGGCGGCTGCAGAGACAGGCGGTGCTGATGCGCCGTTGGGTGTGACGGTCGCCTCGCTTGGGCCGCCGACGGAGCCTGGTATTTGGTTGAAGACACCGCTGGTTGATGTGTTGACTGAAGGGCGGATTACCTTTGCGGGCAAGTCGATCAATGTTGAGCTGCGCCCTTCGGGCGGTGCGGCCGGGGCGGGCAGCCAGATCAGCCTGGCCGCGATGCGCTTGCTGGACGCCCCGTTGACGGGGCTGCCAGAGATCACTGTGTTTGCGAAGTAGGGTGGGTCAAGACCCACCTTACGGTGACTTGTCTGTTTCCGAAAAAGGTGCAGCGGCACGCTGTGGTTTCAAACCGTAAGGTGGATCTTGATCCACCTTACTTGGGCAGTTTGCGCCCTGCTTCTTTCACTGCAAAGGGTTTCATCGCGTCTGCATGCGCATCCAGAAAGGCGCGTACCCGGTCAGGGTCATGCTTTGACAGTTCACGCAGCCACCAGCCGATGGCTTTCTGGATGAACCAATCGTGATCATTGACATAAGATGCCGCCCAGTCCAGCACCCTGTCCCGGATTGCCAGATCTGCTGGCTTGGGGTGGTTTTGTTTGGTCCAGGGCAGGGTCATCACAAGTGCGGCGCGCCGGGTCCACATGTGATCTGACTGCGTCCAGCCTTCCACCGCGTCGAGCCGGGATGGATCGGCCACCAGCCGTTTTTGCCCCGCGATACTGGCATGGTCAGCAATCGCCCATGCGTCGAAATCAGGGACCCAACTGCTGATCAAATCCCATGCGCCGCTGTCATCAGGCCGGATACGCGCCTGTGTGAGCAGTTTTGCGGCGGCAATCCGCCCTTCATGCGTGTTGCCGTTCCACAGCCCTTTGGCCAGTGCCAGCCGTGCATCAAGATCAACCTCCGCCCGCCATTCTTTGACGAAAGCGTCGATTTGCGGGTTGGCGAGGCCCAGATAAGGGCGGTCGATCTTGTGATAGCGGTGCATCTCGCCTGCTTTGATCGGATCCCCGGCGGCGCGCAGCAGGGCGGTGGCGGCTTTCGGGGTCATTCGACCGTCACCGATTTGGCAAGGTTGCGGGGTTGGTCCACATCGGTCCCTTTGGCCACGGCCGTGTGATAGGCGAGCAGTTGGGCGGGCACCGCATAGAGGATCGGCGCAAGGAACGGGTCGATTTCGGGCATCAGGATTGTGTCCCAGACACCGTCACCCGCCGTTTTCGCGCCTTCGCGGTCTGTTACCAAAAGCACCTTGCCGCCGCGCGCCATGACCTCTTGCATGTTCGAAACGGTCTTGTCGAATAGTGCATCGCGCGGGGCCATGACGATCACTGGCACATGTTTGTCGACCAGCGCAATAGGCCCGTGTTTCAGTTCTCCCGAGGCATAGGCCTCGGCGTGGATATAGCTGATTTCTTTGAGCTTCAGCGCCCCTTCGAGTGCCAGCGGATACATTGCCCCGCGCCCCAGAAACAGGATATCGCGTGTTTCGGCGAGCTTGCGCGAGACTTCTTGTGTCTTACCTTCAATCCCGAGTGCGAGGTTCAGGACACCCGGCAGGGCGCGCAGGTTGCTTAGCTTATCCGCTAACTCTTGATCATCAATCCGTCCGCGCACATGGGCGGCTTGCAGGGCGAGGATCGCCATTGTGGTAAGCTGGCAGGTGAAAGCTTTGGTCGAGGCCACGCCGATTTCGGTGCCTGCAAGGATTGGCAGCGGCAGGTCGCTTTCCCGCGCGATGGAGCTTTCGGGCACGTTGACGACCGAGACGATTTTGTCGGCTTTGCCTTCCATATAGCGCAGCGCGGCGAGCGTGTCGGCGGTTTCGCCAGATTGGCTGACGAAAAGCGCCACGGTGCCCGGCGTGACGGGCGGCTCACGGTAGCGGAATTCGGAGGCGACATCGACCTCAACCGGGATACCGGCGATCTGTTCAAACCAGTATTTCGCAACGAGGCAGGCATAAAAGGCCGTGCCGCAGGCGACCATGGTCATCCGTTCGACCTGGGTGAAATCCAGCCCCGGTTCGGGCAGGGTGATGCCGGTGGCATCGGCGTTGATGTAATGGGCCAGCGCGCCTTGCAGCACAGTGGGCTGTTCGGCGATTTCCTTGGCCATGAAGTGTTTGTAACCCGCCTTATCAACACTCGCGGTGTTGATCTGGATGGTCTTGACTGCCCTGTTGGCGATATTGCCCGCATGATCGCGGATTTCGACAGAGGTACGAGTGACGACGGCCCAGTCGCCCTCTTCCAGATAGGTGATCTTGTCGGTCATCGGGGCAAGCGCGATGGCGTCGGAGCCCACGAACATTTCACCCACCCCATGGCCGATCGCAAGGGGCGAGCCTTTGCGCGCGGCGATCAGCAAATCGTCTTCCCCATCAAAGAGAAAACACAGAGCATAGGCCCCTTCGAGCCTTGCAATTGTCTGTGCGGCGGCATCGCGCGGAGATAGCCCCTGATCCATATAATGCTGCGTCAGCAGGGCGACGGTTTCGGTATCTGTTTCGGTGACAAAGCTGATGCCGTGGCCTGCGAGTTCCTCGCGCAGTTCTCGGAAATTTTCGATGATCCCGTTATGGACCACGGCGACCTTGCCTGCCTGATGCGGGTGGGCGTTGCCGACATTGGGCGCGCCATGGGTGGCCCAGCGGGTGTGCCCAATCCCGGCCTTGCCCGCCAGCGGGTCATGGACCAGCAGATCGGACAGGTTCACCAGCTTGCCCATGGCCCGCCTGCGGTCCAGCCGCTGATCATTGATCGTGGCGATCCCGGCGCTGTCGTAGCCGCGATATTCCAGCCGTTTCAATGCTTCGACCAAGGTCGGTGCGGCCTCGTGATTGCCTAATATGCCAACAATGCCACACATGGTTTATGTCCTTTTTGCTTTGAGAGCGCGCAGCTTGGCGAAAAGCTTTACCGCCAATCCGGCTTTGTTATCCTGCCGCGCCCTTGCGATGGCCAGATCGCCTGCCGCCACATCGCGGGTGATGACAGAGCCAGAGCCTGTCATCGCCGCATCGCCTATGTTCACCGGCGCCACAAGCATGGTGTTGGACCCGATGAAAGCATCTGCCCCGATGGTAGTTTTATGTTTGAACACGCCGTCATAGTTGCAGGTTATTGTCCCCGCCCCGATATTGGACCGCGCGCCGATTTCCGCGTCGCCGATATAGGACAGGTGGTTGACCTTGGCCCCTTCGGCGATTTGGGCATTCTTGACCTCGACGAAATTGCCAATCTTCACATCCTCGGCCAGTTCCGCGCCGGGGCGCAGCCGCGCATAGGGGCCGACAACCGCGCCGCGCGAGACATGGCAGCCTTCGAGATGCGAGAAGGCCCGGATGGTGGTGCCGGATTCGACCGTGACACCGGATCCAAAGACCACATGGGGTTCAATCACCGTGTCGCGTCCAATCACCGTGTCGTGGGCGAAAAAGACTGTGTCAGCGGCGGTCAGCGTCACCCCGTCATCCAGCGCTGCGGCGCGGGCCTGGGCCTGAAACTGTGCTTCGGCCCCGGCCAGTTCGGCGCGGGAATTGATGCCCATGGTTTCAGCCTCATCACAGCGCACGACTGTCGCGCTGAGCCCCCGTGACCGGGCGATGCTGATAATGTCGGTCAGGTAATATTCGCCCGCTGCGTTGTCATTGCCGACTGCGTCGATCAGTTCAAACATGGTGCTGGATTTCGCCGCAACCACCCCGCTGTTGCAGAGGCTGACGGCGCGTTCTTCGTCGTTGGCGTCTTTGAATTCCACGATCCGGTCAAGCTGATCATCTTTCATGATCAACCGCCCATAGCGCCCCGGATCAGCCGCATCGAACCCCAGCACGACCACATCATGGGTCAGCCGCGCGGCCGCCATCGCGGCAAGAGTTTCGAGCCGGATGAACGGTGTGTCGCCATAAAGTACGATGGCGTCCCCATCGAACCCGTCCAGCGCGCCCCGTGCTTGGGCCACCGCATGGCCGGTGCCCAGCTGTTCGGCTTGCAAGGCGACGGTCACCTCTGGGTCATGCGCTTTTGCGGCCTTTTCCACCGCATCAGCCCCATGCCCTGCGACGATCACCGTATGATCGGGGTCCAGTGCCGCGCCGGATTTCATCGCATGCACCAGCATCGGCGCGCCAGCGATCTGGTGCAGCACCTTGGGCTGGTCGGAATTCATGCGCGTGCCCATGCCTGCGGCAAGGATAATCAGTGCGGTTGCCATTGATGCCTCAATCGTTTGTTTACCTGACTTCTACCGGGGTTTTGCATTATCACAAGGGCAGGGGCTTCACATCAGTTTTCAGGGCGTTACAGACGGTGTGGCAGTGATTGGAAAAAGGTGCGCCATGCGGACAGTGATTTTTGACCTTGATGGGACGTTGGCCGATACAAGTGGCGATCTGATTGCTGCGGCGAACCAGTGCTTTCGCGGGTTGGGGCTGGGTGATCTGCTGGACCCGACATTGGATGCGGGGACCGCGCTGCGTGGCGGGCGTGCGATGTTGACGCTGGGATTTTCCCGGGTGGAAGGCTTTGGTCAAACGTATGTTGATGGCCAATATCCGGTTCTGCTGGAGGCTTATGCAGGCGACATCGCCAGCCGCACACTGCTTTATCCCGGCGCGATGGAAGCGGTTGCAGGGCTGACCGAGGCGGGCTATGCGGTGGGCATTGCCACCAACAAACCTGAAGGGTTGGCTGAGACACTGTTGCAGACGCTGGGTGTCCGCGATGCGTTTGGGTCACTGGTGGGGGCGGATACGCTGCCGGTGCGCAAGCCCGATCCGGAGCATCATTTTGAGGCGGTGCGCCGCGCCGGGGGCGACCCTGCCCGGTCGCTCTTGGTGGGCGATACGGTGACGGATCGCGAAACTTCGCGCAATGCGGGGGTGCCGTCTGTCCTTGTGACCTTTGGCCCCGGTCGCGATGCGGTGCAGGGGTTGGAACCGGAGGCGGTGATAGATCATTATGACGAACTGCCTGCCGTTGTGACCCGGCTGATTGGCTAATTTGACAACTGAACCTTTGGTGTTTCGAAAAGCGGGAACAGACTGATTGACGCGCGGGGTTTCCAGTTTCAGAGTTCGCCCATGACAGAAATATTCAAAGGCAGCTTCACTCAACAGGAGCCGATCCCCGATGCGGGCATCGCGGCAGCGCTGGAGGTGATGCAACACGGGCGGCTGCACCGTTATAACACGGCGCCGGGCGAGATATCGGAAACGGCGCTGCTGGAAGAGGAGTTCGCCGCTACGACAGGCAGCAAATATTGCCTCGCCGTGGCGTCTGGCGGCTATGCGATGACAACCGCGTTGCGGGCCTGCGGGGTCGGGCATGGCGACAGGGTGTTAACCAATGCCTTCACGCTCGCCCCCGTGCCCGGCGCGATTGCCGCCGTGGGTGCGGTGCCGGTGTTTGTGGGCGTGACCGGGGATCTTGTGATTGATCTGGACGATCTGGCGAGCAAGCTGGATCAGGCGGAGGTGCTTTTGCTCAGCCACATGCGTGGCCATATCTGCGATATGGATCGGCTGATGGCGCTGTGTGATGCGGCGGGTGTGACGGTGATCGAAGATTGTGCCCATACCATGGGGGCGGCCTGGAATGGTGTGCCGAGCGGTCGCCGGGGCCGGTTTGGCTGTTTTTCCACCCAGACCTATAAGCATATAAATTCCGGCGAGGGCGGTCTGCTGATCGGGGACGGGGCAGAGGATATGGCCCGCGCGATCATGCTGTCGGGCAGCTATATGCTGTTTGAAAAGCATCGGGCTGCCCCCCCGCCGGAGGTTTTTACCCGGATTAAATATGAGACGCCCAATATCTCTGGCCGGATGGATAATCTGCGTGCTGCCGTGTTGCGCTCACAATTGCGGGATTTGCCCGCGCAGGCGCAGCGCTGGAATGAGCGTTACAGGGTGATGGAAAATGGTCTGGCGGAAACCCCCGGCCTGCATCTGATCCCGCGCGCTGAAAAAGAACAATTCGTCGCCTCATCGTTTCAGTTCCTGCTGCTGGATTGGTCTGGCGCGGCGGTGGCCGAAGTATTGCGTCGCTGCGCCGCGCGCGGGGTGGAGCTGAAATGGTTCGGCGGGGCAGAGCCTGTCGGCTTTACCTCGCGCTATGACAGCTGGCGCTATGCGCCGTCAGAGCCGATGCCCGCGTCGGACAGGGTGCTGGCCGGGATCGTGGACATGCGTTTGCCGCTGACATTTTCGCTGGAAGACTGCGCGCTGATCGCCCGGATCATTCGGGCAGAGGTCAGCGCAGTTTGGCAGAGGTCTGCGGCGGCAGATCACTCCGCGGGCGTGTAAAGCGGCACGGTTGAGATCGACATTTTGGCCGACCCTTCGGTCAGCTCCGTCGCGTGGGCCAGATAGATCAGTGTGTTGTTGGCTTCATCAAAGATGCGTTTGACGCGGATCGATTTGAGGATGATCGACTGACGCTCGCGAAAAACGTTTTCGCCATCTTCGCCACGGTCGATATCGCCGATGACAATCGGCCCGGTCTGGCGGCAGGCGATGGAGGCGTTCGATGGGTCCTCAAACCAATTGCCATTTGACACCCGGTCAAAAAACGAGCGGTCAAAATAGGCGAGGTGACAGGTGACGCCTTGTACCTCTGGGTCGGCAATGGCTTCGATTACGATATCATTGCCGACCCAGTCGACCCCCACCTTGCCGACTTCATCAGTAAGGGTGAGTGTGGGGGTCAGGACGAGTGCGGCGGCAAGTTGTAAGTATTTCATGGGCTGATAACGCCCCGGCGGCGGTTTGGTTCCGCTGGGCGGTATTTTCTGCTGAACGGGATTGGAGGGTGAGGGTGGATTTCCTTTTTATTTCGTATCTACACGAAAGTTTCGGAATACTTTCGGGCGGCTTTCAGTACTTGTTCTGCCTGACTGTTTTTAATTGTCCGTGTCGATCAAGGGAAGATCGGCTCAATTTTAATGGAGCAAATAAAAATGGAAGCGACAACAGAAATGACCGATACACTCGAGCGGACTGTTAAATCTATTCAAGAGTCCGATACAAGTTTGAGTAGTGCGCATACCCCAGCGTTTGTTGCGATTAGTCTTTCCACTGGGCCCGAAGGTGGGCATCTGGACGGCTGGTTTACCTATATCGACAACGGATATGGGAAAGTTCACATCAAGAGTGAAGATTTGATAGAACACACAGGTCTTTTTGCAGGCGTTCATGCTTCAGCATTGGCGCAATTGCCGCCTCCGGGTGAGTTTGCTGGCAAGCCGGGCACAGTCAAGGCGTCTGGCGGATTGTTCGGTGGCAGTGTGTCATTTTATGATCACAACAACAACTTGATCGGCCAATTCCCAGTTACGGGGCCGGGGACCCCTTCATGGTCGTTCAAAGCTCATGTGACATATACCAAAGGCTGATCCTTTAGATTTCGTTTCTTATTCATTATCCGCACGTCTGGCATTTGCACCACAGATGTCAGGCGTGCTTTTCGTGTCGATCACCTTATTAAGCTGGTTTTCCTTCCGTCATGCGTCGATGACATTTGATCTGGGCGAGGATGTGAACGCCCTGCGCGACATGGTACATGACTGGGCGCAGACTCGGGTGAAGCCGATGGCAGCCGCGATTGATAGCACGAACGCTTTTCCACCCGAACACTGGCCTGAGATGGGGGCGATGGCATCGTTACAGGTCTAGTCGGCGGTGTGTTCTTTGTCTGGCTTCTGGGGCGGAAGAAAACGATCTGAGATCACCCGCCAAATAGTGCAAGATGAAATTCTTGGTGTCTTAGAACGCGAAATGGAACTGTACGCAGTTCCAGTCTCAAGCGCCCTTATTTTAAGTTGTAGCGAAGGCCAGATTCCCCCCGATTCTGCAGTTGCGACATATGGGAAGTAACCCTCACGACCCGCCATGTGCGGCATCTCGAATTGTGATTCCGGGCTGTAACGGGACCAGTACACATGTTTTTCGAGGGCGGCGATTACGGAACGTAGTTTGGGGGCTGGGCGTAACGCTGTGATGTGGCCATTCCTTTGGGTGTCGCTGGGGCGGATTTCGTCGTGCGGCCTTGTGTCAACGGTCCGGCGTCGCTGTTTTTCTGCCCGTTCAAGGCAGCGCTGATCTACTTTGCTTGCAATGGACAGGAGGCTGAAGGATTTTAAATTGTTGGTATAATACCCACTCAAATTAGCAAAATTAATATATTTAACCGATTTCGACTCTATTTGTTGGACAAAATTGCTCAAAAGGTTAAGAATGACCGAGGAGTGATCGGGTGTTCGTGATCGCTCATCTCGTGCAGGCAGGGTAAGGAACGGCAATTGTGACTGTGTTGGATAGCTCTCTTAAATCGGCGACGGGTCGGTCTGCTGTTGATGAGGTTGTCGCGCAGATGCGTCAGCTTATTGGTGATCAGGGGCTGACCGTGGGGGATCAGCTTCCGACCGAGAAGGAGCTTTGTGATACCTTTGGCGCCTCGCGCAATACCGTCCGGGAGGCCATGCGCATTCTGAAGACCTACGGTGTTGTGGAAGTGCGGCCAAAAGTCGGTGCCACGATTGTTGATAACAGAATGTCGTCGGCGATTGAGATGTTCTCTTTTAATGTGATGAGCATTTCGCGTGAGACGTTTTCCGATATTCAGGGATTTCGCAGTCTTCTTGAGGTGTCCTCTGTCGAGGCGGTGTTTGATAAGATCACCGATGATGACATTGCTGACCTGCGACGGATCAATGCCATGCTCAAAGAGCCCAGCGAAATTGATGTTGCATCCGAATATGACTTTGCATTTCATACCCGTCTGATCGGGGTGCTGCGTAATAAGGCCATTCTGGATGTCTATGGGCTGATGAAGCCGGTGATCTTGCGGATCATGAAGAACGGCAAGACCCGTGATACATTTAAAACGGCCACCTTTCATGAGCATGAAGGCGTGATCGATGCGTTGGAGGCGCGTGATCGTCTTGCCTATCAATATCGGATGAAGACGCATCTCGAAATGGGGTTATCGCAATTCAATACGTGTGACGAGCAGAGCTAAACAAGAATTTTCAAGAAGCTACCCGATAAGGAGCCGCCGCTACATTTATCTTTCCAGGGAGGAAATTATGATGAGAGCTTTTGCAGCAATGACGGCATGTGCCGTTCTTTTGGCGGGTACCGCGCTTGCTGGTCCCGAAATCGTGGAGGGCCCGGGCGTTGATCCCGCTTGCTTTGCACCATGGAGCGACGAGACAAGCTTTATGCAGTGGGAGGCGCGCGAAGGTCCGTTTCGTATTGCGGTCGTGAACGGGTTTGTCGGCAACACCTGGCGTATTCAAATGATCAAAACGGCAAAAGCGTTCGCCGAAGACCCATCCATTGCTGACCAGATTTCAGAGTTCAAAGTGGTTTCGACGGGCACAGATGCCCCGGCCCAATTGGGTGCGATCGAGGATTTTATCAACCAAGGTTATGACGCGATCATCACGATTGCCGTGAGCCCGGATGGCTTTGATCGGGTTATTCGACTGGCAGATCGCAACGATGTGGTTCTTGTCCCGTTTGACAACGTGTTGGACACGGACAAAGTGATGCAGATCAATGAAGACCAGCTTGCGATGGGACGGATGTATTCTGAATTTGTCCTTGGCGAACTTGATGCGAACGGCGTGACCGGGGGTAAAATCCTTGAGGTACGCGGCCTGCCGGGGAACTCTGTCGACCGGGACCGCTCTATCGGGATCAATGAGGTCATTGACGCCCATGATGGTGACTGGGAGATGGTGTCGGTTGTTGGCATGTGGGACGATGGCTCCACGCAGAAAGTAGTCGCTGATGCAATTGCGGTGCACGGTGAATTCGCGGCTATTGTTGCGCAAGGCGGCACAAACGGGATGATCCAAGCCATTCAGGACAGCGGTCATCCGTGGGTGCCGGTCTCTGGTGAGGCCGAGAATGGATTTCGCAAGGCGTTGTCGGAATATTCCGATGATGGGTTGGCGGGGATTTCCATTGGACAATCGCCGGGTCTTGTTGCCATCGCAATGAAAGCGGCGGTGTCCGCGCTGGAAGGCAACGTGATGCCGCAGCTAATCTCGGTCCCATTACCGGTCGCGACACATGATGAGCTGGAAGACGGTAAGAACTTTTGGAGCGATCTTCCCGACAATTTCTTTACCGTCAATGAGTTCCCACCATGCGGTGTGAATATCTCTGGTCCGGACATTATGGCGCAGGACGAAACGGATTTGAACTAAGATCATCCGCCGGGCGGCCTCTTGGCGGGCGGCCCGTTACCCTTTCTTTCTTACTCAGAAATAAATCATGAACACATCCACAGAGATTGTTCAGCTGCACGGTGTTTCGCGCTTTTTTGGCGGTGTCACGGCGCTGGATAAGGTAGATTTTTCGTGCCGGGCGGGCAGTATTCACGGCATTCTTGGTGAAAATGGCGCCGGAAAATCGACGCTGATCAAGATATTGTCCGGCGTGCTTGAACCGAGCGAAGGGCAGATTGCCTTTGATGGCCGTGCTGTGTCTTACCGTTCCACCGCCGAGGCGACCGAAGACGGTATCGTCTGCATTTTCCAAGAGTTGTCGTTGGTTCCTGACCTGTCAGTTGCTGAAAATATCTTTATCAATAACCCGCCCCGCCGCTTTGGCATGATCGACACTCGCAAACAGCGCCAGATGGCCAAAGACATCCTTGCGCGGATCAAATGCGAAGATGTTGACCCTGATGCCACTATCCGAGAGTTGAGCCTGTCACGCCGTCAGATGATCGAGATCGCCAAAGCGCTGATCAAAAATCCGCGTGTTTTGATCTTGGACGAGGCGACCTCGGCGCTGACCAGCAATGATGTGCAAACGGTTTATGAGCTGATGGCCGACCTGCGCGCCAAAGGGGTGGCCTGCATCTTTATCAGCCACCGTATGCAAGAGGTTGATGTGCTTTGCGACCGCCTGTCTGTCTTTCGCAATGGGCAGCATATCAAGACCTTTGACAAGGGTGCGTTGCGCGAGGCGGAAATCGTTCAGCTGATGATTGGTCGTGAAATCAAGGCCCAATTCCCGCCAAAGCGGTGCAAGGCGCTTGGCGAAACCACATTGTCGGTCTCTGATCTGCGGTGGGAAGATAGCTTGAACGGCGTCGATATCGAGGTGCGCGCAGGCGAAATTGTAGGCTTGGGCGGGCTGGATGGCCAAGGCCATAAAGAGCTGTTGCTGGGGCTGTTTGGCGCTTTTCGTGGTGTCGCAGGTGCTGCGACGTTGAAGGGGCATCCGTTCAAGCCCGCGTCGCCTGCGCGGTCTAAGCAGCAAGGCCTGGCACTGGTCCCTGAGGATCGCAAGACCGAAGGCCTTATGCTGGAAATGTCCATTGGCGATAATCTGTTGTTGCCCAACTATGCGGGCGTGTCCACAGCAGGGGTGATTGACAGTGCCAAGGCGGGTGCGGCGATCAAAAAGGCCATCGCGCTATTGCAGATCAAAGTCGGAAGTGCCGATGATCCGGTCGAAACCCTGTCAGGCGGCAATCAGCAAAAGGTCGTTATCGCTAAGTGGTTGATGCTGAACCCTGATGTGATCCTGTTGAATGACCCCACCCGCGGGATTGATGTGGGCACTAAGCAAGAGATCTATCTTCTGATGCGCGACCTTGTCGCGGCAGGGAAATCGGTGCTGTTTTATTCGACCGATTATGCGGAACTGATTGGCTGCTGCGACCGGGTTTGCGTCATGTATGATGGCCGCATTGTGTCAGAACTTGAAGGCGATGCACTGACGGAAGAGGCCATCGTCGCGGCCTCTTTGAATATCCACAAGGATGCGGTGGCATGATGCATAAAGCCAAAGCCGCCGTGTTACGAAACCGTGGATTTACCGGCGCCTTCATCTTGTTTGCGGTGTTATTTATCACCTATCAATCAATGCATCCGCGCGGATTTTCCACGGCGGTTTTGGTGCAAAATTCAAACGAAGTTGTTGCCCTAGCATTTGTTGCCATCGCGCAAACCATACCTGTTCTGATGGGCGGGCTGGATTTGTCGGTGGGGGCTGTGATGACACTGACAAATACGGTTGCGTCGCATGTCGTTACGGGCACGCCCCTGCAAATGCTGCTGGGCGCGCTATTGACCTTGGCAACGGGCACGGCATTCGGCGCGATGAATGGTGTGATCATCGTTTACGGTCGTATCCAGCCGATCATTGCGACGCTGGCCACAGGGGCGATTGCTATCGGTTTGGCTTTGATTTTGCGCCCGTCCCCTGGCGGCGACATTGACGGTGACCTGAATTGGGCGGCAACAAACGCGGTGTTTGATTTGGCCGAAACCTATGGGTTTGCCGATGATGGCAATGCCGCGTGGATACAGCCCTTTGTCAATATCCCGGTGCCGCTGATTATCTTGCTGGTGATCGTGCTTGGGGTTTGGCTGCCGTTCAAGCGCACGGTGACCTGCCGCACGATCTACGCCATTGGCAGCGCCGAGAGTGCGGCGCATTTGTCTGGCTTGCCCATCGCGCGCGCCAAGATTGCGGCCTTTACGCTTTCTGGTTTTTTTGCATCTTGCGGCGGGTTGTATCTGGCGGTGCAAACTTCGTCGGGCAATGCGGATATTACGCAAGCGGGGACGTATACGCTGAACTCTATCGCCTCTGTCGTGCTTGGTGGCACCTCATTGATGGGGGGGAGCGGCGGGCCGATTGGGTCGATGATCGGCGCGTTCATCCTGCGCATCATATCCTTCTTTTTCCGCATCCTATCGATTGATCCGCTGCTGCAACCGCTCATCGAAGGGGTTGTGCTGTTGGTTGCGGTCAGTCTTGGCGCGCTGCGGACATTCCGCGTCAAAAACAAGCTGGAGCTGTTTCGATGAAAACCCTGCGTTTCGCGAACCCGTCGGACCGGCCGCTGCTGATTTCGCTGGTGACCACCTTGGCAATTCTGCTGGTTGGCACCGGATATACCCTAAGCACGCAAGGGACTGCGCCGCTATTTACGCCATCCTATCTGTTGCAACAGTTACAGATCGGGTCGTTTTTGGGAATTTGTGCGGCGGGCATGATGATGGTTGTACTGCTCGGCCATATTGATCTTTCCATACCGTGGACGATGACCGCTGCTGCCATGATGGCAACCACGGTGGGGGGCGTGTGGGCCATTCCGGCGGGGTTGTCGGTTGGGCTGGCCGTTGGGCTTTTGAACGGGTTTGGCGTGTCGGTTCTGCGCATTCCCTCGATGATCTTTACCTTGGGCGTGGATTCCGTTTTGCGCGGCTTGATGGTGGCCCATACCGGCGGGTTCGCACCGCAAACCGAAGCCTCCCCCCTGATGCGCTTTCTGGCGGCGGATACCATTTTGGGCATACCTGTCGCCATTTTTGTTTGGGCTTTTGTATCGGTCGTGATTGCGACGATTTTGGCCCGCACCGGGTTTGGCAAGTCGATCTATGCCGTGGGCGTCAAAGAAGGCGCGGCATATCTTTCGGGCATTCGGACACGCAGGGTCATTGTCGGGTCTTTCGTGGCGTCGTCTTTATGTGCTGCGACCGCAGGCATACTTTTGGCAGGGTATTCCGCTAAAGCCTATCAGGACATGGGCACACCGTATCTGCTGCCGGCGATTGCGGCGGTGGTGCTGGGCGGGACCCATATTCTGGGCGGTCGGGGCCGATATCTGGGCACGCTGATTGGTGCGACTCTCATCGTGTTTTTGAATTCTGTCTTGTCGATCATGCAGATGCCAGAGTCCTACCGTCAAATCATCTACGGCGTGGTCATTGTCACCATGTTGCTGGCCTACGGGCGCAACAAACAAAACTGAGGAAGCAGCAGATGGAAATGCAACCTAATGTCCCTGCTACTGCCTGCCGCTTGGATTGGTCGTGCGTGGATGCTGTGCGTGGCTTCCTGATCACCTGACCCACGCGCCATTCGCCAGATGAACAAAAGAGGTGTCGCCCCATGACCGATTATCGCTCCAAATTCAAAGCAAATGGTAAGCTGCGCTCGGAGGAGTGGTTTAATAACCCCAATAATCCGGCCATGACCGCGCTCTATCTGGAGCGGTATCAGAACAACGGCTATACGGCCGAAGAGCTTCAGTCCGGCAAGCCGGTTATCGGGATCGCGCAATCCGGGTCCGAGCTTGCGCCCTGCAACAAGATCCATCTGTTTCTGTCAGAGCGTATCAAGGCGGGCATTCGTGATGCTGGTGGCATTCCCATCGAATTCCCGATCCACCCTTTGCATGAGAACGGCAAACGCCCGACGGCCGCGCTTGATCGTAATCTGGCTTATTTGGGGTTGGTGGAGGTTCTGCACGGTTATCCGCTGGACGGTGTGGTTTTGACAACGGGGTGTGACAAGACAACGCCTGCCATGCTGATGGGGGCGGCAACGGTAGACCTGCCAGCCATCGTTTTATCCGGTGGCCCGATGCTGGACGGGTGGTGGAAGGGGGAACTTGCCGGGTCTGGCACGATCATCTGGGAAAGCCGCCGATTACTGGCTGAAGGGCTGATTGACTACGATGAATTTATTCGTCGTGCCTGCGCCTCTGCGCCGTCATTGGGGCACTGCAACACGATGGGCACGGCAAGTACGATGAACGCGATGGCCGAAGCGCTGGGCATGAGCTTGCCCGGCTGTGCGGCCATTCCAGCGCCGTTTCGCGAACGCATGGCGATGGCCTATGAAACGGGTAAGCGCATTGTTCACATGGTCCACGAAGACCTGACCCCGTCTAAAGTGTTAACTCGGGATGCCTTTATAAATGCTATTCGTGTGGCGACCGCTTTGGGGGGATCAACCAATGCGCCGCCACATATTCAAGCCATCGCGCGTCACGTGGGTGTCGAACTGGATATGCAGGACTGGCAAGATTATGGATTTGACCTGCCGCTGTTGGTCAACATGCAACCCGCCGGAAAATATCTGGGCGAACGGTTCTTTCGCGCAGGCGGTGTCCCTGCGGTGATGGGGGAATTGATGCATGCGGGTTACCTCAACACCGAGGTGCTGACGGTTTCGGGCATGCGGTTGGGTGATACATTGGCCGATATACGCAGTGCAGATACAGAAATGATCCGCAGCGTTGCGGACCCTCTGCGTGAAAAGGCAGGTTTCCTTGTGCTATCGGGCAATTTGTTTGACAGCGCATTGATGAAGTCGTCCGTCATATCAGACGACTTTCGCCAGCGCTTTCTATCGACCCCCGGTGCGGAACACACATTTATCGCACGCGCGATCGTTTTTGACGGGCCAGAGCATTACCACGCCACTCTAAATGATCCCGCGCTGGGCATTGATCAAAACTGCATTTTGTTCATCCGTGGCACAGGTTGCGTTGGCTTTCCCGGCTCTGCTGAGGTGGTGAACATGCAGCCGCCTGATGCTTTGGTCAAAGCGGGCGTCACCCATTTGCCAACGGTCGGGGATGGTCGCCAGTCTGGCACATCAGAAAGCCCGTCCATATTGAATGCATCACCTGAATCTGTCGTTGGCGGTGGCTTGGCCTATTTGCAAAATGGCGATCAGGTGAAGCTGGATTTGAACCTGCGTACGCTCAACGCGGTGGTTGATCGCGATGAATGGCAACGGCGAAAAGACAATTGGACCCCGCCGGAACTTGAAAACCAGACACCTTGGGAAGAGCTCTACCGCAATCACGTTGGTCAATTGGCCGATGGCGGATGTTTCGACTTTGCCACGAAATTCCACAGGCTGCGGAATGCCCTGCCGCGCGACAGCCACTGATGACCGATCTGCCTGTCGTGGGGCAGGGGATTGCATTGCTTATGACAGGTCGCATGCGGCCACTTAGATTGGAGATATTATGAAAACGATGCCTGCGCATTTAGACGTTCGTGACGACCGGTTCCTGCAATTGGTCCATCCCGTTGCACAGCTTTCCAAAATTGCCGATGGGTTCACCTGGGTCGAAGGCCCAGTTTGGTTCGGGGATCATGATTGTTTGATCTTCTCTGACATCCCATCGCAGCGCCTGATACGGTGGAGCGCGCAACATGGGGTTTCTATCTTTCGCAGCCCCTCTGCCTTTAACAACGGCAACACGCGCGATCATTTGGGGCGGCTGGTTGGCTGTCGTCACGGCACACGGGATGTTGTGCGCACCGAGGTGAACGGCGACCTCACCGTGCTTGCGTCATCTTATGACGGCAAACGCCTGAATTCCCCTAACGATGTTGTGGTCTCTTCGGATGGGGCGGTCTGGTTCACGGATCCGACTTACGGGATCATGTCGAATTTCGAAGGCTACAAATCGGAGCCCGAACAGGCGGCCCACCACGTCTTTCGCATTGATCCAATCACAGGGCAGGTTGCGCCAGTTGTGTCTGACTTTGTGCAACCCAATGGACTTGCGTTTTCTGGCGATGAAACGCGGCTGTTTATCACGGAAAGCGGCGCCAGCCATGACCCCGATGTGCCTGCTGTCATTCGCCAATTCGACGTTGCTGGTGCGTCACTGACGGATCGCGGCGTCTTTGCCAGCATTGATCGCGGTATCCCTGACGGTATTCGGATTGATACGGCGGGCAACCTTTGGTCTTCGGCTGGTGATGGCGTGCATTGCTTTGCGCCTGACGGCACATTGCTTGGTAAAATCTTCTTGCCGGAAACGGTTTCAAACCTGTGTTTCGGGGGCAGCGATGGGCATCGCATGTTTATCACCTCCACTACATCCGTCTTTCAGATTTTTGTGAATGTTAAGGGCGCAGAACGCTGGACCCATTGATGAGAAAGCTAAGGCGTTGGTACGTCCGCTTACATGCACAGGGTCCCGCCGGGGCGGTGACCGAGATGACCGACATGGCATATCGGTCGGTTTCGCGCGTCTCCTCCACGATGATACGGTTGTGATGGTTTAGATTGTTCCGTCTTTGGTTTGCATTTCATAGAGTGCATCAAGCTCCTTGATCCCGTCAGGACGCAGCACTTGCCGGTTTGCACCGCCGGCAAGAACCGTGCCGTCGCATTCCTTGATCCTCTGATCCTTTGAACGGCTGGATCGGCGCGCGGCATTGGCCATCACCTTTGTGCTGCCGGTGTATAATGTCGCCGCGCGCTACCCAATCCGCTGGGGTTTGGTGCCGCCGTAGGTTCAGCTGAATTGGGTATTCGAGGTTTGCGTTTTTCTTTTGGTCTGGGCGGTCCTCTTGGGTATCGCCAGGATCGAACAACGTGCGCAGCACATTCACGTTGATGTTCTGTATGATCAGTTCGGGCCGAAAGGGCAAATGGCGGCGGAGTTGCTTTCGCTTGTCTTTGCGGCGGCGGTTGCGGTGCACCTTGTGTTCATTCTGGATCGGCTGTGGCGCTTGGTCACCACCGGTGAAAGCGCCAAGCAAAAACACTCCCACTAGAGCGTGTCGCGGGCTTTCAGATTCAGGATTCCCAGATCACGTATGATGTGATTCCCTATGCTTGGCGCAGATAT